>JAILPU010000325.1 GCA_024699395.1 Lachnospiraceae bacterium
CAAAAACCATAACCAGTATCAGGGTTATGGTTGTGAGATTATACAGGCGGTCGTAGGAGGAAGCAATATCCTTGGATGTGAGTATAATGCTTGACAGTATACACAGGCCTGTGAGTATTCCCGTGGAGATACCCAGGGAAACCGACCAGAATACACCGGCAACAGACAAAGGGATTGAAAAAAGAAACAAAAGTACAAGATGCTGGGGGTGGAACTGAACCATACAGAAGATAATAAGACTCATACCGATAATTACAAGGTATAGTCTGGCGTTATTTTTGATATTTATAAAAAACAGAAAGCAGGGTTCAAGGATGAGAATAAGTATATAGGTGCATACCGGCACAGAAATAACTGAGACGGTACCCGTCTCATAACCGGTAAGACTTTTCATAACGTCAAATTCAAGGAGCAATCCTATTGCCACAATGGCTATATTCAGGATATACAGATACTTAAATAAATTGAATTGGGATTCAGCTTTCTTACTCATATAGTTCCCTCGCTGCCGACATTAAATGAATACCCCCATACCCATCCGATGTTTTCGGTTAATTCCACATTATTATATCAATTTTTCGAATTATTTTCAATATTTCAATGAAATTCTCGCGGTCTTTCCAAGGGGATTTAAATATGGTATTTTTATAAAATAGAGTTGGGAAAAAAGACGAAAAAGGAGTATTTTATGGGTCTTTCCTTTTATTTCGGAGAAAGCGGTGCAGGGAAGAGCACAAGAGCATGCATGGATATAATTAAACAGGCGGTTTTGGAGCCGGAGCGAAATTTTTTTATTATCGTTCCGGATCAGTTTACCCTCCAGACACAGATGGATGTGGTGAAACTTCATCCCGACAAGGGGATAATGAATATTGATGTACTAAGCTTTACCAGGCTTACTCACAGAATACTTGAGGAGGTGGGGGTTAAGAAACTTCCTGTCCTTGACGATACGGGAAAAAGTCTGGTCTTAAAAAAGTGCGCCCAAAATATTAAGGATGAGCTTCCGGTTTTGGGGAATCTTTTGTCCAAACAGGGTTATATTCATGAGGCTAAAAGCGCCATATGCGAGTTTATGCAGTACGACATAGGCTTTGAGGAGTTGGATAAGCTTATAAATTACTCCGAGGGGCGTCTTGCTTTAAACGGAAAACTTAAGGACCTTAAGGTGCTTTACAAATATTTTCTTGAGTTTATAAACGACAGATTTATTACCACCGAGGAAACTCTTGGGGTTCTTGAGAGAAACCTCCATAAGAGTAAGCTTATCAAAGACAGCGTGGTTTTATTTGACGGTTTTACCGGCTTTACTCCGGTGCAGATGAGAGTTCTGGGTAAAATCATGTGCTTGTGTCGGGATACCAGGATTACCCTTGTCTGTGATAATGAGGAGGCGCCTCTTGTTAACAGGGGGCAGCACGATCTTTTCAACTTAAGTTTTCTTACAGCTTCAAAACTTGAAGATATGGCTTTTAGGCTGGGGGTAACAAGGGATACGGATATTTTTGTTAAAAATGACGATTCGGTATCAAGATTTTGTGATTCCCCGGAGCTTTCCTTTATGGAAGCCAATCTTTTCAGGTATAAGGGAAAAGCCTATGAGGGTGAAACGAAGGATATAAAGCTTACGGAGTGCGATACTGTCCAAAATGAGGTTGTATATTGCTGCCAGACCGTAGACAGGCTTGTTAAGGAGGATAAACTTCATTACAGGGATATCGGCGTTGTTATGGGGGATTCCGAGACCTACGGACCCTTACTTATGGACGAATTTACAAAGAGGAATATTCCATACTTTGTGGACAAGACTTTTTCCGTTTCGGGAAACGCGCTGATTATTTATATCAGGACCGCTCTCAATATGGTTCTCTGCAATTTTTCATATGAATCGGTTTTCGATCATTTAAGGTGCGGACTATCGCCTCTTACTCCCGAAGAAACCGATATACTGGACAATTACATAAGAAGTACCGGTATAAAGGGAAAGAAAAGATGGGAGAGACTTTTTGCCTACAAGACAAAGGAAATGGGAGAGAGCGAGGAAAAGCTTGAGGCGATAAATGCCTTAAGAAGCAGAGTGGTGGAGGAACTTACGCCCTTGACGGAGGGGAAATTTACTCTTGTTTCCCACTATGTGACGGCGCTTTACAAGCTTTTTACCGAGAATCATATATATGACAGACTTATGGAAAAGTCCCGTGAATTTGGGGAAAGAAACATGCCGGAGCTTTCCTCCGAGTACTCCAGAATATATGAGTATGTATGTAAGCTTTTGGAGCAGACCTACTCCCTTATAGGTGAGGAGGAGTGTGATCTTAAGGAGTTTATTAAGATACTGGATGCGGCCATAGACGAGATAACTGTGGGAATCATCCCGGGCACTACCGACAGAGTGGTATGCGGAGATTTGGAGCGCACCAGGCTTAATAATGTTAAGACCCTTTTGTTTTTGGGAATTAATGACAATAATATTCCCAAATCCGTATCAAACGGCGGCCTTATATCGGATATGGACAGGGAGTTTCTTGCTGACTGCGACGTAGAGCTGGCCCCCACTCCAAGGGATAAGAATTTTGTTCAAAGGCTTTATCTTTATCTTAACCTTACAAAGCCTTCAAAGAAGCTGTTTCTTTCCTATGCCAATCTGGGTACGGATTCCAAAAGCCTAAGACCTGCCTATATTGTGGAGATGATTAAAAAGCTGTATCCCGGACTTGTATGTGAAAGGTTTATGGGAACAGATGAGAAAAACTTAAGGACTATCGGTGAGGTGCAGAGTGTTTTTTCCGGTCTTATACGTCGTTATGCGTTGGGAGAACCTGAAAATCCGGATAAAGAATATGAGGAACTTGTTTTAAAAACAAAGACTCTCTTTAAAATCCTTGTGACAAGTTACGATCCCGGGATTAAGGAGAATGCAAAGCTTATCAAAGAAAGTGCCTTTATAAAGGGAGGCAAGGAGTGGATAGAGGATTCCACCGCAAAACTTTTGTACTCGGATATTATTAAAAACAGCGTGAGCAGGCTTCAGACCTTTGCGGGATGCGCCTACAGACATTTTTTGGCTTACGGTTTAAAGCTTAGAACCGGTGAGGAGTTTGATTTTGAAGCTTCGGATAAGGGTCAGACCTATCACGATGTTTTGGAAAAGTTTTATGCGGGGCTTGAGGATGGAAAGCTTGACTGGAGGGATTTTGACGATGAATTTGCCGCTAAGCTTATAGACGAGACAGTGGACTCCATAAGTGCAACCTTTAACAACGGAGTTTTATATTCCAGCGGAAGAAACCTGTATCTTATAAAGGTTATGAAGAGGATCCTGAACCGTACCGTCCGTACTCTTAAAAAGCAGATTGAAAAGGGAGAGTTTGTCCCTGTTGCGGCTGAGAAGGGCTTTAACAAGAAGCTTGACATAGAGGGAACGGATAAGGAATTTGTCCTCAGGGGAAGGATTGACAGAGTGGATGAGGCCAAGGAAGGGGAAGATATTTTCGTAAAGATCACCGATTACAAGTCGGGGCACGAGGATGTGGATCTTTCCAAGCTTTATTACGGCTTGCAGCTTCAGCTTGCGGTCTATATGGATGCGGCAATGGAGTGGCTTGGGGAAAAATATAAAGACAAAAATGTGCGCCCCGGGGCCATGCTCTATTACAACATTGCAGATCCTGTTTATACAGATGGTAAGACCTACAGCGATGAGGAGATTGAAAAGAGTATCTTAAAGGAGTTAAAGCCTAAGGGGGCGGTAAATCCCGAGGCTTTGGAGGCGCTGGATACCGGTTTTAAGGAGGGTTCGGGTACATACCGTTCCGATGTGTGTGTGGCCGCAAGAAAGGCGGACGGAAGCCTTGGAGCGGGTAATTATCTTACCGATGAGGAGTTTAAGCTCGTCTTAGACTATTCCGACAGAATCATTAAGGAACTTGCCAAGGAAATAGAGGACGGTGTTATCATAAAAAATCCCTGTAAATATGAGAAGGATAACTACAATGCCTGCGAGTATTGTGCTTTCAGACAGGTATGTGGCTTTGACAGGAATATTCCGGGATACACGGTTGAAGAGCTTAAGTCCATATCTGATGAGGAGGTTCTGGAACTGATGCGGGAGGACAAACCGGAAGATGGGGATAAATAAGAGTAAACTTCGAATTAATGTGGGGAATACAGGAAATATAGAAAATACGGCAATAATTAAATGCAGATTAAATTTACCAAACACATGGATTTTCGGGGAATGGATGGGTATTAGATAGCTTAATATATAATCCGGTGGGGGATAGACGTAACAATTGGAGAAAGAATATGGCGATAGAATATACTAAGGAGCAGCAGCTCGTTATAGATCTTAGGGGAAAAAACATACTTGTGAGTGCGGCGGCAGGAAGCGGAAAAACTGCGGTTTTGTCGGAGAGAATCGTAAACATGGTGTGTGACAGGGATAATCCCGTGGATATAGACAGGCTTCTTGTGGTGACTTTTACAAATGCGGCAGCGGCTGAAATGAAGGAGCGTGTTCTTGTAAAGCTTAATGAGAGGCTTTTGAAGGAGCCGGACAATGATCACATAAGAAGGCAGACTGCCCTTGTTCATTCTGCCCTTATAACAACCATTGATTCTTTCGCACTGTACATTTTGAGGAATCATTTTAATGAAATCGGTTTTGAGCCTGATTTTAAAGTGGCTGACGAAAATGAAGGCATCCTGCTCAGAGAACAGGCCGGGGAGGAAGTTATAGATGAGGGGCTGAAGGATGAAAACAGCGGATTTTCCCAAATGGTGGACTTTCTTTTCCCTACAGGAGGAGTTAAAGATCTTGAAAGTGCCATGGATGATGTTCTAAAGCAGGCCGAGGCCTGCGTGGATCCCGAGGAATGGCTTAGAAAGAGGCTTGAGGATTATGAAAAGTACGGCAACAGCGATAAAATAAGAAGCTTTATCCTGGAGGATATCGAGGGACAGGTTAAGGACATTATTGAAGAGATCAGAGTCAGCTTGGAGGATTGCGAAGCCCCCGGAGGACCGACTCAGTATATTGAGAACTTTAAAGACGATCTTAGGCAGTTAGAAGAGATACTTGAGGCTACAGACACAAAACAGAAAGCTTTTCTTTTGGAAAATATTAATTTCACGAGGCTTTCAGGCAAAAAAAATCCTGATGTTGACCCTGAAATAAAGGAAAGAGTTCAGAAAACAAGGGATAATTATAAAAAGGCCGTAGATAAGTTTAAGAAACTTACAGTGGAGTTTGAAGTTAACGAAGAAGAAAACAGCGCTTGTGCTGCCCACACCGCAGTGTTTATTAAGGGTGTCCTTGAGTACAGAGCAAGGTTTATGGCTTTGAAGAGTGAAAAGAAGCTGGTGGATTTCGGCGATATGGAACATTTTGCCCTGAAAATCCTTTACGATAAAAAAGACGGGAAAATGGTAAAGAGCAGGGTTTCAAGGGAATATGCCACCTTTTTCAAGGAAGTTTTGGTGGATGAGTACCAGGATTCCAATATGGTTCAGGAGGCTCTTTTAAAAGCCGTTACGGGAGAGGATTTCGACATTTCAAATTACTTCTGTGTAGGAGATGTGAAGCAGAGTATTTACCGCTTCAGAATGGCCGATCCCACTCTTTTTATGGATAAATACAATACCTACAAAGAGGAAGGGGACAATATAAGAATCGATTTGTCCGCTAATTTCAGAAGCAGAGAAACCGTGGTGGATACGGTGAATCATATTTTTGAAAACCTTATGTCCAAAGAAAAGGGCGGTATTGAGTATGACAAAAATGCAAGGCTTTATGCAGGTCTTTGCTACCCCGAAGGAGAGGGCTTTGAAAGTGAATTTTACATTGTGCCCAATGAGATGGAGGGAGTGAAATATAAGAAGGCGGAGGCGGAGATAAGTTTTGTCGCTCATAAGATAAAAGAACTGGTAAGGGATGGCAAAGTTACCGACAAAAATACCGGAGAGCTCAGGCCTGTGAGGTATTCGGATATTGTTATACT
>JAILPU010000327.1 GCA_024699395.1 Lachnospiraceae bacterium
GGTTATCTTCAAGTCCTTCAGAAAATCCTTCAGTTCCTTATCAGGCTTGCTTTCGGTCGATCTGTAGGCGTAAAGATATTCCTCCGCCTTTTGTGCTTTGCCGGATGTTTTATAAGCCTCATAAGCCGCATCTGTCATAAATACAAGACCAAAAGTACGGGAATTACAGGAAGTATCCGAATATTCTTTCTGAGGTCCGTCGTAATCCGATACAACTCCTATACCGCTTATCCTGTATGTTTTTCCGGCAATCTCGATGCTGTCTCCGACAGTAAGTCCATGTTCCTCTGCATATCTTTTCTCCAGCACCGCTTCATTGTCATCAACGGGCTCCGCACCCGAAATATAGTGCACCCTGTTTATATTTTTACGTATTTTAAAAATTCTAAGTGTACTCTTGTCTTCGTCATCCATCTGATGATCAAAGTAAAAGAGCTCCTCGGTTTCAAACCCGAGCTCTGATATTTCTTCCGTATCCGCATCGGAAAGCGGCATAAATACTTTAAACTCGCCGTCCTCAAGACGGGTTTCCGAAGCCAAAGCCAAAGTGCCGCTTGTCATTGTCTCAGCATCACCCACTATGCTGACCACCAAAAAAATTCCCATGGTTATCATTAGCCCTAAGGCAAGATATCTGAACAGATTTTGCTTCAGGTCCCTGATAACCCTTTTTCCAAGCACTCTCTGCATCTTACAGGTCCTCCAATTCCACAGCCGGTATCTTATTCTCGTTTTTATAATCCTTGGATATCTTTCCGTCCTTTAAGTAAATGATATGGTCTACCATGTTCTTGATTGAATTGTTGTGAGTTACTATGATCATGGTTGTTCCGTACTTCCTGTTTATCTCCTCCATCAAAACCAGGATATCCCTTGATGTCCCAGAATCAAGAGCTCCCGTAGGCTCGTCACACAGAAGGAGCTTGGGGTTCTTTATAAGGGCTCTTGCTATGGCGCATCTTTGCTGCTGACCGCCGGAAAGCTGCGAGGGAAACTTGTTCTGATGCTCGGTAAGGCCAAGCACATCCAGCAGTTCATCAATATCAAGCGGAGTCTTTGACAGATACTCGCACACTCGGATATTCTCTCTCACCGTCAGATTTGGAATCAGATTGTAAAACTGAAAAATAAAACCGTGGGTTTCTCTCCTGTATTCAGACAGGCTGTCTTTCTTAAGTCCCACGATCTCTCTGCCGTCAATTTTAATGGAGCCGCTGTCAACCTCATCAAGCCCGCCTATACAGTTTAAGAGCGTGGACTTTCCGGATCCGCTGGTGCCCTGTATAACACACATCTCACCTTTCTCTATCCCTACAGATACTCCTTTTAATACTTCCGTATAACTTCCGCCTTCACCATAGCTTTTTTTGACCTTTGATACTTCTACGAACATTTTTTCCTCCTTCGTAAGCTTTTTTATCTTTGATCGTATATTACATAACATTGTTATGTTAGGGGCTGTTTTAAAGGCTTGGTAATCCAAGCCCATAAAACAGAAATATAACACTTATTTATTATTGATAACAGAAAACCAGCCCCCGATCATAAAGGACATCATGTTTTTCATCTGCCTTTCGGCGTCCCTTACGCCCTCACAATGAATTACCATGTGTATGAACATATCTACCTGATTATGGGACATCCAGTGAATGATGAACCTGTCTTCTTCCGAGAGATCGTCAACAGACTCATACCCTTTCATGACCATGTACATGCGGGTAAAATGTGCCTCCGCTTTATCAACCATCCTGTCCGGAACATCTTCAAAGCCCGAGCCCTGTGCGCCTGTGAGCAGGAGGTCAAATACCTTTTTATCTTTGAAGAGACACTTTATGATCAAACGAGCCACCAGCGAATCGTCTTCAAAATCATCTTGGAGGCTTATATCCGATACCTTCACTTCACCCCTTGAAACCTTCTCGGAAAACTCAATCTCATCCGAAAAATGTTCCTCGATGATCCTTTCCAACTTTTTAAGCGGGCCGGCGACTATGTTTGCAAAAAGATCCTTCTTGTCCTTAAAGAAAAAATATAAGGCTCCTGTTGTGACGCCCGCATCCCTGCATATGGTTCTTAAAGATGCCTTCATGAAGCCGCGCTTTGAAAATTCCTTTAAAGCGCTGTCTAAAAGTTTTTGTTTGGTTTCTTTTTCGTTATCCAAATTACAAACCTCTTAAAATAATAACACTGTTACGGCAGTCAGTATACACATAACAGTGTTATCCTGTCAAGAGGTTTTTTATTTTTTACCGACCAACAAAGCCGATCCCGAAAGACACATCCAGCGTGCTTCAAATTCTGTCATAAACATGCCTTTGGTAGTATCAATAAGCCGCACTTCTTCATAGCCCATTTTCTTAAGCTTCTCCACAAAACTGTTCATATCTCCGTATTTGACCTTAGACATGATATCGTGTATGGCGAAGGTACCGCCTTTCTTCAAGGTTCTTAGGGTTTCGAGAAGTATTGCCTGCCTGTCCGTACTTGGGATATTGTGGTAAACAAAATTACTGGTCACCACATCAAAAGTCTCATCCCCAAAAGGAAGCTTCGTAGCGTCTCCCTGCATAAATGAAGTGTTGTTCACGCCCTCCGCCTTGGAATTATTCTCACACAGCTTTTTACTGAAAGAAGCGTATTCTTTCCCCCAGCGGTCTATACCCGTGAATGTGCCTTGGGGATTCCTTATGGCACAGGCTATTGTAAGAGCTCCGCTGCCGCATCCCACATCCAGACCTTTTCCACCGTCCGGCAGTTTCACATAACCGGCAATACCCTCTATGATATGCTTTGACATCTGCCTCTTTCCGTCATAGGAAAATGCCCTGTACATAAGATACATCCATATTGCTATCAGGATAAACAGCACCGTGAGCACCATGAGAATCGGTACAAGCACCTTCTTCACATCTGCCGATACAGGCACCGATATAAAGACAATACTTAAGATCATAAATATCAGGGCTGAAAATGCCGTTCCCATAACCATACCCTTTGGCATCCAATTTTTGTAATCTGCTTTCATTTTATCGTGTGAGATCCGATCGGCAAAAGTCGACCGAATCATTCCTTTCTCCCGATTTCTCCGGGGTTTTAAGACCAACAATAAACCTGTTCAAAATTCGTTTTAGCGGTTTGATCTACTTTAGATTGTGTAACTGTTTTAATCTGATTTAAGCACCTTGTAGAAAACAATACCCACAATCAGAAGAACGAGCCCGGCTATAAGGCAGATGTTCGTTACAATCTTTGAGACAGCCGCCTGAGGAAGATACAAACCACCTATCAACAGAAATACGCTTACCATCATTAAGATGATTCCCGTAATCCTGATACTGTTCTTACTCATGCGCCAATCACCTCCGATTCCTCAACCATGCTTTGCTGCAAAGCATACATGCGGTAGTAAGCTCCCTTTTTATCGATGAGCTCCCCGTGATTACCCTGCTCAACAATCCTGCCGTGATCCAGAACAATTATCCTGTCCGCATTCTGTATGGTGTTTAGTCTGTGGGCTATAACGATAACCGTCTTATTAAGGCATAGTTCCGACATAGCCTCCTGAATGTAACGCTCATTGTCCGCATCAATACTTGCAGTTGCTTCGTCTAAGATGACGATCGGTGCGTCTTTCAAAATACATCTGGCAATGGAAATGCGTTGTGCTTCACCGCCCGAAAGAGTTGAACCGCCTTCTCCCACGCGGGTTTCAAAGCCATAGGGAAGTCTCATGATAAAATCGTAGCAACGGGCTTTTTTTGCCGCCATAACCACCTCATCGTATGTGGTGTTTTCCTTACCCATGGCGATATTGTTGTAGATGGTGTCATTGAAAAGGTAAACCTTTTGGAAAACCACACTAAGGTTATCCATCAGA
>JAILPU010000018.1 GCA_024699395.1 Lachnospiraceae bacterium
TACAACCTTAAAAACATATTTATAAACCGTCCCATTAAGGATTATTTATTCCTTTAACACAAACTGGTGATATAATGTTTTTAGCATTCACTATAATATTTATACAGGAGACCAACTATGAAAAAAATAGGCATCATCGGCGCCATGGAACTGGAGATAGAAGAATTAAAAAATTCCATGATCATAACAAAGACTGAAACTTATGCAAAAATGACCTTCTATGAGGGAACCATGGGGGATGTCCCCGTTGTTCTGGTAAGAAGCGGAATAGGAAAAGTAAATGCCGCCATATGCGCCCAGATTCTCGCAGATATATATAAGGTTACACATCTTATAAATACAGGCGTTGCAGGCTCCCTTAATTCCAAACTGGATATCGGGGATATACTGGTATCAACCGAAGTGACATATCATGACGTTGATGTCACAATTTTCGGATATGCTCCCGGTGAAGTTCCCCAGCTTGGAGTTAAAACCTTCCCCGCTGATGAAAAAATGTCAGAGCTTGCGGTTACAATATGTAACGAAGTAAACCCCGACATAAAGTGCTTCAAAGGGCTTGTGGTAAGCGGAGACCAATTTATATCAGGCAAAGAAAAAAAAGAGGCTATCCTGTCCCTGTTTAACGCCGACTGCGCCGAGATGGAAGGAGCCTCTATAGGTCATACCTCATTTTTAAATAATATACCCTTTGTAATCATAAGAGCAATTTCCGATAAAGCCGATGACTCAGCATCTGTGGATTATCCCACCTTCGAAAAAGCCGCGGCTGCACACAGTGCAAAGCTTACACTAAAGCTTGTATCAAGTCTGTGATGGGTCAATGCATCAGCTGTTAATGTCGGATATGATTATCACTCAAAACATATATAAGATATATGATTGGATAATCGCCTGTCGGTGACAACCGGCACGATTATCACTCGCTTACACATTTATTAAATATCGGAAGAACTTTGGGGCTGTGGCGATTTTTTATCGTTACCGCCCTTATTAAATACCATGACTTTACTGAGAACGTAGTTGGCGATTACCACTAACACCGAAGTGATAATGGTGGCAACAAACACGTTGATTCCCAGCACATTTCCCAACAGCTGCATCATAAGGATATCCATGATAAGCGTGGCAATTCTCGAAAATGTAAAGGAGCATGCCTCTTTGGCAATATTGCCCTTGGACTTAAATACAAATATACGGTTGGTGGGGAATGCGAACAGCACACCGCTTACCCAGGCCACAATACTTAAAACAGCCTGCTCAGTATTATTGGGATGCAGGGTGTTTTTAAAAAACACAAAGTTCCAAAGAAACTTGCAGGCCCAGGATACAACGGTTGTAAGCCCACCCACTATTATGTAGACTATGATCTCCTCTTTTTCCAGAAAGAGTTTTTGAAGAGCGGGAAAGGGAGATAAAAGTTTGGCAATTTTCTGATACATATCTTACCTCATGGAAAAGCCTGCCTATATACGGCAGGCTTTTAAAACAACTGTAAATTCTGTAATTATCAATAGGATCAAAGCCTCTCAAGAAGCTCGTCCCTCTCATGCTCGTATCCGGGTTTACCCAAAAGAGCAAACATGTTTTTCTTGTAACTCTCAACGCCGGGCTGGTTAAAAGGATTAACCCCAAGCATATATCCGCTTACGCCACAGGCAAATTCAAAGAAATAAAACAGTCTTCCCAAAGCTTCCTCATTTGCTCTCTCAAGCTTGATAACGAAATTGGGAACACCTCCGTCGGTATGAGCAAGGATGGTTCCTTTCATGGCACATCTGTTAATGTAATCAATGGCCTCGCCCTGAAGGTAATTCAGTCCGTCGGTGTTGGCCTCATCCTTCTCCACCAGAATCTTTTCACCTGGATTCTTAATGTCTATGATGGTTTCAAACATTATCCTGGAGCCGTCCTGAATGAACTGACCCAAGGAATGAAGATCTGTGGTAAGATCCACAGCCGCCGGGAAAAGACCCTTGTGATCCTTACCCTCGCTCTCTCCATAGAGCTGCTTCCACCACTCACTTACGTAATGGACACAGGGATCGTAATTGGCCAGTATCTCCACGCTCTTACCTTTTCTCAGCATAATGTTTCTGAGAGCCGCATATAAAAGAGCGGGATTCTTTTTAAAATCATCATTGATGGCATGATCTCTTTGTTTCTGTGCGCCCAACATAAGCTTGTCTATGTTGGCTCCGCTGACAGCTATGGGCAAAAGCCCTACCGCCGTAAGTACCGAAAATCTTCCACCCACATTGTCCGGGATAACAAAGGTTTCATAGCCTTCCTTATCGGCGGATTTCTTGAGGGCACCTTTTTCTTTGTCGGTGGTGGCATATATTCTTGATGCCGCACCGGCCTTGCCGTATTTCTGCTCCAGAAGCTTTCTGAAAACCCTGAAAGCAACGGCAGGTTCCGTAGTGGTACCGGATTTGGAGATAATGTTTACGGAAAAATCTCTGTCACCTATAACATCAATAATATCCTTGATGTACACTGTGCTGATGGAATTACCGCAAAAATAAATCTCGGGACCTCCCCTTTGGTCCCGTGTTTTGTTATTATACAACCCCTTCTTTAAGAACTCCAAAGCAGCCTTCGCCCCGAGATAAGAACCCCCAATACCGATTACCACAAATACCTCGGATTCTTTCCTTATCTTCTGAGCTGCTTTTTTGATTCTTGAAAACTCCTCTTTATCATAATTAAGAGGAAGATCGACCCATCCCAAAAAGTCGCGGCCTTCGCCGGTTCCCTTCAGTAAGGTCTCTCTTGCTTCTAATGCTTCATTTTCAATGTTCCTTATCTCTGTGTCACTTAAAAACGGGGTTGCCTGCTTGTAATTAAATGTAAGTCCCATATAGTTACTGCACCTCTTTACTTTCTTGATATTAATCAAAATACAGGTATTACAAATAACACAGAAACACAACGTTCACCATTAATTCTATCAAATCAACGCAATAAATTCAAGGGCAACACCCATTGGTATTGCCCTTTTTACGCCTTTTTTATTCTTTATTTTCGGCAGCCTCATTAATGATCTCCATAATGGTCTTAATGGAGTCAAGCTGACCCGACTGATCCATGGCATCAAGGTAGCTGTTTCTTGAAAAATACAGCTCGTGAACCTTGTCCACCAGTAAATCTGTAGTCATATCATCCTCGTCCACAACAATGGAAAATCCCTGAGCCTCAAAGCTCTTGGCATTTAAAATCTGGTCACCTCTGGAACGGGAGGTGGGAAGAGGAATTAAGATGTTTGGTTTCTTTAATGCCAGAAGCTCACATATGGCATTGGCACCGGCTCTGGAAATAACTATATCCGACATGGCGAATATGTCCTTAAGCTCACCCTTAACATACTCAAACTGCTTATAACCCTCTTTATCGAGTAAAAGATTATCCACCTTATCCTTACCGCAAAGATGAACAACCTGGAAATCCTGCAAAAGCTTATCCAAAGCTTCCCTGACCGCATTGTTGACGCTTAACGCGCCCTGGCTACCACCGGTCACAAGAATAACAGGCTTCTGATCCGTAAAGCCGCAGAGCTTAAGACCCTGCTCCCTGCTTCCTGTTTTTAACTCACTTCTTATGGGAGAACCGGTTACCACCGCCTTGTTGGCAGGCATAAGCTTTAAAGTCTCCGGGAAATTACAACACACCTTCTTAGCCACGGGAATACAAAGCTTATTGGCAAGGCCGGGACTCATATCCGACTCATGAATAATGCAGGGAATACCCAAATGACCCGCAGCCAGTACAACGGGGACGGACACAAAGCCACCCTTAGAAAAAACCACGTCGGGCTTATATTCCTTAAGGAACTTTTTAGCCTCCGAATAACCCTGTAAAACTCTGACGGGATCCGTAAAATTTTTAACATCGAGATAACGTCTGAATTTACCGGTGGATACACCCACGTAAGGTATTTCATAATCCTCGATAAGTCTCTTCTCGATTCCGTCATAGGAACCCATATAAGTTATCTCGTAGCCGGCCTTCATAAGCGCCGGTAACAGAGCGATATTGGGAGTGACATGACCTGCCGTTCCTCCCCCCGTAAGTACTATTCTTTTGGGATTCTCACTCATATCATAAACCGCTGCCTGATGCAGCGCCTCCTTCTCGAAACACTAAAAAACCCATAAGCATTATATCATAAACCCAAAAAGTCCGCGACAAAAATATCAGAATCCCCCGACTTGATAAGCCCTTTTTATTCATCTGATCCCGATTCTTCTTCATTC
>JAILPU010000080.1 GCA_024699395.1 Lachnospiraceae bacterium
ACTTAAAGTGCTTTTTGGTGGAATTTACATCCTGGCAGAATTCCGCTTACAAATACGGCGGTATCGCCATTTCCTGCGGTTTGTTTAAGATATCGGAGACCGATGAGAGTGTGGCATACCTTATAGACAGAGCGGTGGATGCCAAGAAAGAAGCCAAGAAAAACAAGGCGGACACTACGGTTGTTCTCTTTGATACCACTCTTATGAATGCTCTCGATAGGGAGCGTTCCATTGTGGGAAGCATGGTCAATGCCCTTAAGAAGCATGAGTTTAAGGCTTTCCTTCAGCCTAAGGTTTCCGTTAAGACCGGTATGGTGGTGGGAGCCGAGGCTTTGGTAAGATGGATTAAAGCAGACAATACCGTGATTTATCCCGACCAGTTTATCGAGCTCTTTGAGAGAAACGGTTTTATAACAAGAGTTGACTACGCCGTTCTTGATACCATTTTGGATTATCTTACGGATGCCATTTCAAAGAAGGAGCCGGTGGTTCCTGTTTCCGTTAATTTCTCAAGACGTCATCATGACAATGAGGATTTTGCAAAACAACTTTACGAGCGCATTTCAGAGGCTAATATCCCTCCCGAACTTATAGAGGCGGAGATAACTGAGTCTTCTTTTATGGGAGACATAAACAGGCTTGCCAACAATATCGATTACTTCAGAGAACGGGGAGTTAAGGTTTCCATCGACGATTTCGGAAGCGGTTATTCTTCACTTAACATGCTTATCGATGTCAATGTGGATACCATCAAGCTGGATCGTTTCTTTATGAAGAATCTTGAGGATAAGCCCGGAGCCGATATCATTGTTAAGCATATTATCAAGATGCTTAAGGATATGGGATTCGAAGTGCTTATAGAGGGAGTTGAGACCAAGGAGCAGCTGGATATGCTTAAGGGTACGGAATGCGATGTGATTCAGGGGTATTACTATTCGAAGCCAATGCCCATACCCGAATTCAGAAAATATATTGCGGAGTTTAAGGTTTAAACTTCAAGAAAGAGTTATAAATGAGTATTTACGATACATTAAACAACAAACAGAGAGAGGCCGTTCAGCAAGTGGACGGTCCTCTTTTACTGCTGGCCGGTGCCGGTAGCGGAAAGACCAAGACAATAGTATACAGGATCTGCTATCTCATGGAACATGAGTGTGTACAGCCTTACAATATACTGGCGATTACTTTTACCAACAAAGCAGCCGGGGAAATGAAGGAGAGAGTTGCAAATCTTGTGGGAGTTGGTTCCCCTGTGTGGGTGAGCACTTTTCACTCCCTTTGCGTAAGAATTTTAAGAAGGCATATCGAACTTTTGGGATACGATCCCGGCTTTACCATCTATGATGCCGACGATCAGAAATCTCTTATGAAAAACATTATTAAGCGTCTTGATATCGATACCAAGATGTTTAAGGAGAAAACTCTTCTCGGTGCTATTTCAAATGCCAAAGAGAAACTGGTGGATGTCAATGAGTATGAGCTTAGCGTAAGAGGTGACCGCTACAGAGGTGTATGTGCCAGAGCTTACAGGGAATATCAGGACACTCTTGTTAAAAACTGTGCCGTTGACTTTGATGATTTGATTTTTCTTTGCGTTAAACTTTTTAAGGAACATCCCGAAGTGCTTGATATGTATCAGGAGCGCTTTAAATTTATTATGGTGGATGAGTATCAGGACACCAATTATGCCCAGTTCGAGCTTGTAAGGCTTTTGGCTGACAGGTACAGGAATCTTTGCGTTGTGGGAGACGACGACCAGTCCATTTATGCTTTCAGAGGCGCGGATATCAGAAATATCCTTAATTTTGAGGTGCATTATCCCGAGGCGAAGGTTATTAAATTAGAGCAAAACTACAGATCCACGGGAAATATCTTAAATGCCGCAAACGGTGTTATCGCAAATAACGAAACGAGAAAAGACAAAGCTCTTTGGACCGATAGGGAAGACGGAAAGAAAATACGATTCAGCCGTCTAGACAGTGCCTATGATGAAGCTGACTTTGTTGTGGAAGATATTTTGAGGACAAAAAGGGAGAACGGCTTAAATTACAGTGATTTTGCCATTCTCTACAGAACCAACGCCCAGTCCAGAGTATTTGAGGAAATGTTTGTGAGAGACGGAGTTCCCTACAATCTTGTGGCGGGAACGGCTTTCTATGACAGACAGGAAATCAGGGATATGATGGCCTACTTAAAGGCTGTTGCAAATCCCAACGATGAGATAAGCTTGAGACGTATCATCAACGTACCCAAGAGAGGAATAGGTCAGGCCAGTCTTTCAAAAGTGGAGGACTATGCCGAACTTCACGATATCTCCTTGTTCGAGGCTTTCAAAAATGCGGGAGATATAATGGGTCTTGGGAAAACAGCGGCCAAAATCCTTCAGTTTTCCTTCTTTATGGAGAGGCTTAGAGGCTTATCCGAAATGGTGGGTGTGGACGAACTGTTAAAGACTCTTATAGATGAGTGCGAATACGAGGAGTATCTTAAGGAAAATTTTGAAGACAAATATGAAGACAAGATACAGAATGTATATGAGCTTGTAGCCAAGGCACAGCAATACTCGGAGAATGAGGAACCTTCCCTTTTGGGATTCTTGGAGGATGTGTCCCTTGTATCCGGTTCCGACAGCGATGAATACGGAGAAGACAGAGTCACTCTTCTTACAGTTCATTCCGCAAAGGGACTTGAATTTAAAAATGTGTATCTCTGCGGTATGGAGGAAGGTATTTTCCCGGGAAACATGACCATTGATTCTGATGAACCCGATGGGATGGAGGAAGAGAGAAGACTTGCTTATGTTGCCATAACGAGAGCAATGGACAGGCTTGTTATTACCTGCGCCAAATCAAGGCAGATAAGAGGTCAGAGCAATTTCTTCCCTGTCAGCCGTTTTGTGAGAGAAATCCCTGAGGAATATTTGGAATCAAAGCTTCCACGGGGCTACAGGGATTCTGCCGAAGAATTTGTGAAGCAGGATCTTAGGAAGAAGGTTTCCTTTGTAAAAAGCGTACCTCCCACAGCGCCTTTTATAGCCAAGCAGACCAGAGATCTCAATATGCTTATGGGTATTAAAAAGGGCGGCGATATTAAGGCGAAACCTGATTACAATGTGGGAGACAGGGTTAAACACATTAAATTCGGCGTGGGAACTGTACTTGACATTGTAGATGATGAACGGGATTACAAGATTACGGTGGATTTTGACAGCGTAGGTAACAAGGTAGTGTACGCTGCTTTTGCCAAACTTCAAAAAGTATAGTATTTTGATTGGTCATGTGTTAAAATAAATAATAATTTAACGAAAGGCAGGTTCATGAATATGGATGACCTTAACAAGATCAAAGATCTTATCAGTGACAAAAAGAAAAAAGATTCAAGTGTTTTGGTTTGGGTGCTTGCCATTATCGGAGTGATCGTTGTTACCGCAGCTGCTGTATATGCGGTTTACAGATATCTCCATCCTGATTATCTCGAGGATTTGGATGATGACTTCGAAGATGATGATTTTGAAGACGATTTTGAGGATGAAGAGGACGACAGCGCATATTTCGAAGATTAATGCTGTTGTAAAGGATTTATATGAAAAAAGGGCAGATTTATGAAGGCCTTGTTGAAAAGGTAATCTTTCGCGACAAGGGATTGGTGAGTTGTGAAGGTGAGACCTGTGTAGTCAAGGCATGTCTGCCGGGACAGAAGATCAAATTTATTGTGACCAAAAAACGAAACGGGAAGGCGGAAGGCAGACTTCTTGAAGTGATTGAGAAATCACCCATGGAGACAGGCCGGACGTGTTCCCTTTTTGGGGTCTGCGGAGGCTGTAATTACCTTTCTTTAAGCTATGATAATGAGCTTGAATTAAAAAAGGATCAGGTCAAAACCTTACTTGATAATGTTCCCGGCATTGATAAGAACCCCTATGTTTTTGAGGGTATTAAAGGAAGCCCTGTGGTATACGGCTACAGGAACAAGATGGAATTCTCTTTTGGCGATTCCGTAAAAGG
>JAILPU010000081.1 GCA_024699395.1 Lachnospiraceae bacterium
CTGCTTGGGAAGATCTGTTGCGCTTCCTCCGCAGATAATAAGAACCTCGATCTTGTCCTTAAAGTTCTCAATTTCATCTGCTGAATAAACATTAAGACCGGTAAGTGTTGTAACTGTAGAAGGATCTCTTCTGGTGAAAACCGAAACCACTTCCATATCGGAATTCTGCTTTGCAGCACACTCAATTCCCTTTCCAAGATTACCGTAACCGAGAATACCAATTCTTGTTTTCATTATGTTAACCTCCGATAAAAATAACTATAGTAAAAAATAATATAATCAAAAACTTATGTCAATAATATTCGAATATTTAGTATGGGTTTAATCGATTCTTTTTATATATGTCTCATCAAAACAACTGATTATCCTACCGGCTAATTTTTATATTAATTAAAACCACCAAAAATCCATATATGTTCAATATTATTTTTATTTAGTCCAACACCGGTTTGAACTCAACGATTATCTAAATATTACAGTGATAATTAAACGTCCTCAATTTGCCAGTCTATGGGTTCAATTCCGTGCTCCTCAAGGAAAGCATTGGTACGGCTGAAGGGTTTGCTGCCGAAAAATCCTCTGTAGGAAGACAAAGGACTGGGATGGGGCGCCTCCAAAACAAGATGATTCTTGTTGGTAAGCATCCTTTTCTTTTTAATGGCATTGGCTCCCCATAGAATAAAGACAATTGGTCTGTCACAATCATTTAACGCCCGTATTGCAGCATCAGTAAACTGTTCCCATCCCTTATCCTTGTGGGAATTGGGACAATGGGCTCTCACCGTAAGAACAGTATTAAGCATTAAAACCCCCTGTTTTGCCCACTTAACAAGATAACCGTTATTGGGAATTTTACAGCCGCAGTCATCATATAATTCCTTATAGATATTTACAAGAGAAGGGGGAATCTCAACATTGGGCATTACAGAAAAACACAGGCCATGGGCCTGGTTGTAATTGTGATATGGATCCTGCCCCAGAATAACCACCTTAACATCATTGAAATCCGTAAGATGAAAAGCTTCAAAGAGTTTTTCCGAGGGAGGAAAAACCACACCGTTCTCGTATTCACTTTTTACAAATTTATAAAGCTCTTTATAGTATTCTTTTGAAAATTCGGGTGAAAGTACATCCTTCCACCCGTTTGAAATAGCAGACATATTAAAGCCTCACACTTATACCTCTTTCAGAGAGGTATTTTTTAACTTCGCAGATCTCAAGCTCTTTGAAATGGAAAAGACTTGCGGCAAGTACAGCTTCTGCACCGCCCTTTTCAATGGCATCATAGAAATGTTTGCATTTTCCCGCACCACCACTGGCAATAACGGGAATGCCCACATTTTCGCTGACCGCTTTGGTTAATTCAATATCATATCCTGCCTTGGTACCGTCACAATCCATGCTTGTGAGAAGGATTTCCCCGGCTCCCAATTTTTCTGCTTTCATGGCCCATTCCACGGCATCCATCTTCATATCCACTCTGCCGCCGTTCTTATAGATGTTCCAGCCCGAACCGTCCTCTCTTCTTTTGGCATCAATGGCAACCACAACGCACTGACTTCCGAATTTGTATGCAGCTTCACTTATAAGATTGGGATTCATTATAGCCGCGGAGTTAACCGATATTTTGTCGGCGCCCTCTCTCAATATAGCTTTAAAATCATCAACTGTTCTTATACCTCCCCCTACGGTAAAAGGAATGAAGAGAGTTGATGCAACTCTTCTTACCCACTCAAGCTGGGTATTTCTGGCATCGCTTGACGCTGTAATATCAAGGAATACCACCTCGTCGGCTCCCGCCTTATCATAGGCAGCGGCAACACTTGCGGGGTCTCCCGCATCTACAAGATTTACAAAATTTACGCCTTTAACAACCCTTGCGTCTTTTATATCAAGACAGGGAATAATTCTTTTGGTATGCATTATTTATTTTCCTTCGTTATCTCTATAAAATTCTTTAAAATACAAAGCCCTGTCTCGGAACTTTTTTCGGGATGGAACTGGCAGGCAAAGATATTGTCCTTTTCCACCGATGCCTGAATATTTGCACCGTACTCGGTGACTGCCGTAACAATGGAAGGATCCTTTGCCTTAAGATAGTATGAATGAACAAAATATACAAAGGAATCTTCTTTGATGCCCTTAAAAAGTCTTCCCTTATTGGGAAATTTAAGGCTGTTCCAGCCTATATGAGGGATTTTAATGTCATCTTTTTCAGGTATTTTTACTATTTCGCCCTCAAGAAGTTTAAGGCCTTCCACTCCCGGGGACTCCTCGCTTTTTTCAAATATAAGCTGAAGTCCGAGACATATCCCAAGAAAAGGGATTTTCTTATCTGTAACCTCTCTTATAGCCTCGCAAAGATTATATTTATTGAGGTTATCCATGGCGTCTTTAAAAGAGCCAACTCCGGGAAGAATAACTCCCGATGCTTTTAAAAGTTCATTTTTGTCCCTGGTGATAATTACTTTTTCACCAAGATATTCCAATGCCTTTTCAACGCTTTTAATATTGCCGGCATCATAATCAATTATTGCTATCATCGTAAAATTCCTCTTCTTCCGGAAGAAAATCCGCAGGCCTGTCGGGTTCGACCTGAGATTCCTCCTCCAAATCATTTTGGGAAGTATGTACATATTCCCCATCTATTACGGATTTAACCGCCTTTGAATAATCCACATCTCGTTTGATAGCGTCAATCTCAAGGGCTTCCTCAACGGAAAGACCATACTTATCGTTTAAGATATCCACCATCTTATTGTATACCTCTTCCACATCAGAAGAAGCATTCCACTGTGACGCATATTCATAAAGGCTGGAGTACTCCGATATGTTCTGGATAAGGATATCTAGAGCACCGTACTCATCACCCTCTTCCACAAACATTTCGTATTCCCTCATCCATACTCTTATCCAAAGAATACTGTGAGAACGGTTAAACATAACCTTTTCATTCTCATTAAGCTTCTTACCCAAAAGATTCTGGTAACAGCTTTCGTAATCTCCGTTTATATAAGCTACCCTTCCTGCTTTTTTAACAGCAAAATCGCTTCCGAGACTGCCCAGAATAAATATTGCAAAGAAGATTGCAACTCCCAGCATGAATATAGGCAGTACCTTCTTAAAGGATAACTTCTTACCCTTCTCCTGGGGTTCTTCGGGTTTGGGAGGCTTTTCCTTTTTGGGTTTCTTTTTCTTCTTGCCCTTAGGTTCAGCCTCTTCGGCGTTTTCATCCTCACCTTCAGGCTTTGGTGCTTCCTCTTTTCCCTTTTTACCCTTCTTTGATTTCTTCTTTTTCTTTTTACCCTTTTCGGTAACTTCTACGCCCTCAGCGTTTTCTAAGATTTCCTTATTTTCATCGGAAAGCTTAATCTCATCTGAAGAATTCTCGCTTTCCTGAACAGTTTCCTCAGGTTCTTCTTCCGTGAGAAGATTGAGAAGTTTCCGGAAAAATCCATTCTTTTTCTTCTTGGATTTTTTGCCGTTAGCCTCTTCCCCTTCTTTTTGCTCATCCTTTTTGTCTATGCTTTCAAGAAGAGAAATCATGTCATCTTCCAAAGTCTCGTTATTGTCAGACTTTTCAAGCATATTATGGATATCCTTAAGATCCTCATCTCCGGAATCCTTA
>JAILPU010000084.1 GCA_024699395.1 Lachnospiraceae bacterium
AAAGAATCCCTGTCGTGGAAACAGTAGGCAAATTTTTCACCGGATATATCCGATATAAATCCGTCGAAATCATCGGGTCTTGCCTCTTCTCCCCCATCAAAATGTTCCTGATCCAGCTCAATCTCAATATTCCTGTGGTCGTCAGCTTCGGAAACGGTCCATTCATAGGTTAAAGTACCGTCCTCCATTTCCATAAGCTCTCTTTTGGGGTCTAAATCTCTTCCGTCAAGTCTTAATGTCCTTACATAACAGTCCTCACCTTCAAGGTGCACAGATACCTTAAATGTAGCCTCATCCTTTAAAATATATTTTTTCTCATTTCTGTATTCGGCTGTGGTTATCACATTTCCGTCGCAGGTAACAGTCACCGAGCCAACTTGGGGTTCTGCATTTATTCTTGTAAAATATGCATATTCCCCGTTTTCTCTGTCGGGCTCTGTTTTTTCCATATCATACTGGTCTCTTGACCAGTATGCCTTAATATAGAAACCGCTGTAGGAATCCGGTGTGTACTCATAAATCACATTACCGTTTTCCTCCTGACGGTAAGATGCATTTACATCCTTCATTCCATCCGAATCGGGTCTTCCATCGGTAAACCTTAAGTCTATAGAGTAAGGCATTTTTGAGAAAAGAATCTTTACGGTCTCAAATGTTTCCTCCGTACTGTCGAAGGTGTATGCCTTCCTGTTTTCAACAGGGTATTTCTGACCGTCCTCACCTATACGATAGATTCCCACACCGTCAGATTCCTCAAATTCCACCATAAATTCGCCGCCGAAGGGCATTTCATAGTCCACAGGTTCTATACAATAGAAATCGGAGGTATTTACCAGTTCATATATATATCCGTCCTCATAAGCTTCAAGACAATCCTGAGCTTTTTGGGTCTCATCAGTACCATTACTCTCGTTACGGATTCTGAGACCGTAGATCTTTTTCTCTTTCTCTGTCATCTTCATGTATATTCTGTCTGCTGTTTCACTTGCAAACTGAAGATCTCTCTCACAATCCAGTCTTACAAGCTCATCACCTTCCGAAGTCTCGGTCACAAGGTAATACTCGATGCCCTGTCTGTCGAAAAGTCTGTATCCCGGCTCTCTGTTATTATTATTGGAATTATTTGGAAATCTTACCTTGATTCTCCTGTCGAGAGATTTGTATATTTTAAAAACACCATCTCCGTTTTCGGGGCTGTATTCCAAACCCTGAATCTGCAAGCCTGCCTTAAATTCGGACAAGCTGTGCACCCACTCATAATCATCCTGCCTCGTCTCCTCGTTATATCTGGGATCGTAGCATATTTCAAAATCTTCGTTTCCCTGATCACGGGAAATCATCTGCACTCTGATATAATCATCTTTGATACCGGCCTTAATATTATTTCTCCAGGATGCATAACGGCAATTTGTCAAAACAAACACTTCGCCCGAGCCGTCCCATGTAAGCTCGCATAACTGTTCATCAGAATCCGGTCCGAAATTGTCATACTCATACTTTCCCGTATCGGCCCATACCATCATTTCGATTTCATTACCGGGTGGCATAAAATCAAAATAGTATTTAACCGATTTTTCACCCCGATCAAACTCAGTATCCTTTGTAAGGGAGATTATATCTTCCCAACCTTCCATATCCCTCATAAGTACAAAAGGCTGACAGACCTCATTTTCATATGTAAAAACAAGCTCAAACCGATACTCCCCGGGAGCCTGAGTATCTATCTCCCAAGTGTTTTCCCCCGTTTTGGACAGTTGGTTGCCATTTGCGTAAAGCACAACATCACATTGGTCTCCGGGATCTGCCCCAAAAAAATATTCCCGTATAACCCCGTTGGACGATTCGTTCTGAGGCTCATCTGCTCTTACAGCAGAGGGCATACAAACTGCGATCATCGAAAAGGTTAACAGAAACGACAGCAAACGTTGCTTAATCTTCTTCCTTCCTCTCATATTTTCCCTCTTTTCATATACTTATTTAGTTAACGAAATAGTGTTAGTATGCGCCTTTTGTTCTGTCTGAAAAAACGCATCCTCTCATTCCGTTGACTATTTATGGACATAATTTTATCATGAGGTACTGCTTACTTCAAGTTTTTATCTGAATTGTCTGATATTTTATATTAAATTTTTTTAAAAATTGGAGTAACCCAAGCTTAACGTGATATACTGTATAATGATTATTTAAAACGGAGTTGTTATATGAAAATACTTATTACATCAGATTGGTATAAGCCCGTTATAAACGGCGTTGTCACATCGGTAGTCAATCTCTGTGACGGACTAACCGCTTTGGGACACGAGGTTAGGGTACTTACCCTCTCGGACTCAAAAGAAGCCAAAATCGAAGGCAATGTGTATTATTTTCCTTCCTTTGATGCGCATTTCGTGTATCCCAACGCAAGGCTCAAGCATCCGGGAAGTCATAAAATGATTAAAGAACTCGTGGACTGGAAGCCGGATGTGATCCACTCCCAGTGTGAATTCAGTTCCTTTAACCTTGCCAAGCAGGTAGCCAAAAAGACAAAGGCACCCATAGTTCACACCTACCACACCGTTTACGAGGATTATACCCACTACTTTATTCCCTGGCACAAACCGGGAGTGGCGATTGTAAAAAGCTTTTCCAAAAAAATCTCGAAAAAAACCGATGCAATAATCGCTCCCTCCAAAAAGGTGAGCAACCTTCTTAAGGGATACGGGATAGAGACACCCATCTATGTGATACCCTCGGGACTGGATCTTAATGCTTACAAGGAAAGTTCAAAGGATGAACCCCTTAAAATACGGGAAAATTTAGGAATCAAAGAAGACGAATGTATTCTTATATATGTGGGAAGACTTGCAAAGGAAAAAAATCTTGATGAGATAATGAAATATCTCACGGATGAAAAGTGTCCCAAGATAAGATTTGTTATAGTAGGGGACGGCCCATGCAGAAAAATGCTTGAGGAGGAAGCGGCCAACTTAAAGCTTTCGGACCGGGTTATTTTTACCGGAATGGTAAGCCCCGAAGCGGTTCCCGACTATTACAGAGTGGGGGATATTTTCGTAAATGCTTCCGTTTCCGAAACCCAGGGTCTTACTTATATGGAGGCCATGGCCTCAAAGCGCGCACTCCTTTGCAGAAAGGATCCCTGTCTGGACGATATTATAACGGAAGGCACAAACGGCTTTACCTACGAGACAAAAGAAGACTTTATCCAATATCTTGACAAACTTGTTAAAAATAATGAATTAAGAACCTCATTTGGAATAAAAGCCTGCGAAACCGCATTTGAAAAGTTTTCAACAGAGGGCTTTGCAAAAGCCTGCACCAAAGTATATGAGAGTGTATAGACTTGTCAAAATGTTTTAAATTCCGTTTATAATTTGTTTATAATGTTTATAAAAAGTTATTAGCACTCACTATTGACGAGTGCTAATAAGGGTGATATAACATAATCAACAAGAGGAAAACCTCTTAGAACAAAGCGCTTCATTAAAAGGAGGAATTGATTATGATGTTACCCGGATTCATTGGAGAAAATTTTTTGGACGACTTTTTTAACGGTTTTTCACTTCCCGACGCTCCTAAGGCACGCGGCGAAAGAGGTCCCTTGAACAGAATGAGAACCGATATAAGAGAAACTGAAGATTCTTATATTTTTGATATCGATCTTCCCGGATTCTCAAAAGATGATTTGAAAATCCAGCTTAAGGACGGATACCTTGCAATATCCGCAACCACCACTGCCAATAACGACACTGCTTCCGATAACGATAAGTATATCAGGAAAGAGCGTTATACCGGCACTGTAAGCAGACGCTTCTACATCGGTGAAAACTACACCGATGAGGATATCAAGGCTAAGTTCGATAACGGTCTCCTCTCCATCACCCTTCCCAAGGAAGCACCTCAGAAAGTGGAAGAGACCAAGTATATTTCAATTCAGTAACCTAAAAACTGCAAGGGGCGGATTATCCGCCCCTTGGTTTTTATGTTCATCAAGCGCTATGTCCAAAAGTATTATCACTGAACATATAGCATAGAACCCGAAGTTTTTATGCGCATTACTACCAACAGAAAAACTGCCCAAAAGCATTTTGACCGACTAAAAGAGTATGCTTCCGCGACGGGAGAAATAAGAATCCTACGACTTACCGAAAAAC
>JAILPU010000178.1 GCA_024699395.1 Lachnospiraceae bacterium
CCTTTTAAAACTTATTCAGGCTGCGGAATATGATGTGGAGAGAGCTCAGTACGGAATAATCTACATAGATGAGATAGATAAGATAACTAAGAAAAGCGAGAACGTGTCCATCACAAGAGACGTTTCCGGTGAGGGCGTTCAGCAGGCCCTTCTTAAGATAGTTGAGGGTACTGTGGCTTCCGTTCCTCCTCAGGGCGGAAGAAAGCATCCCCATCAGGAGCTTATTCCCATTGATACCTCCAATATCTTATTTATATGCGGTGGCGCTTTTGACGGTCTTGAAAAGATTATCGAGACAAGACTGGACAGAAAAACAATAGGTTTTAACACCGCGGGAACCTTAAATACTTCAAAGGAGCTGGACGATCTTTTTAAGGTTGTGACTCCTCAGGATCTTATCAAATATGGACTTATCCCTGAATTTGTGGGAAGAGTTCCTGTTTGTGTGTCATTAGACGGACTTGACAGAGATGCCCTTATAAAGATTCTTACTCAGCCCAAGAATGCTTTGGTTAAACAGTATCAGAAGCTCTTTGCCATTGATAATGTTAAGCTCAGCTTTGAAGATGATGCCATTGATGTTATTGCCGACAAGGCCCTTGAGAGAAAAACAGGAGCCAGAGGCTTAAGAAGCATTATGGAAGACGTTATGATGGATACTATGTATGAGATTCCTTCGGATGACACTGTATTGGAATGCATTGTCACAAAGGATTCCGTAAACGGTGAAACCACACCCGAAGTAATTCACAAGGAAAAACTTAAAAAGGCTAAATAAATGGTAATAAAATCCATAAATCTGGATCATGTTTGCGGAGTGACAAGTAAGCTCCCTGCCACCGAGCTTTTGGAGGTGGCATTTGCGGGTAAATCAAATGTGGGCAAATCATCACTGATAAATGCTCTTATGAACCGTAAATCCTATGCGAGATGTTCGGCCACTCCCGGCAAGACCCAGACTATTAATTATTACAATATTAATAATGAATTGTATTTTGTCGATCTTCCGGGATATGGTTTTGCCAAGGCAAATGAGAAGGTTAAGGCACAATGGGGTAAGATGATAGAGCGTTATCTTGAAAAATCCCCCATGCTGAAGGCTGTTTTCCTTCTTATTGACATCCGTCATGCTCCAGGAGCCAACGATATTTTGATGTACAACTGGATCACCAAAAACGGGTTTAAACCCATTATCATAGCTACCAAGCTTGATAAGCTTAAGAGAAGCCAGGTTGCGGGTCAGTTAAAGCTTATAAAGCAGACCCTTAAACTTTCGGAGGATTCGGTGATGATACCTTTTTCGGCGGAGACTAAGGCCGGAAGAGATGATATATATGCAATTCTTGATTCATTAAAGGAAGAATGACATGAGAGTATACGGTAAAGCTGTTGTAAATCTTGTTGTGTCCGCGCTTATTTTACTGATCACAATCTTTTTGGTACCAAAGGCGATTATGTATATGTTACCCTTCGTTGTGGGCTGGGTAATATCAATGATAGCAGCGCCTTTGGTAAAATTTTTTGAGGAAAAGCTTAAGATCAAGCGAAAAACCGGATCGGCTGTTATTATAATTCTTGTATTGGCACTTGTGATTACACTTTCATATATAGTGCTGACTATACTTTTTGACCAGTTAATGGGACTCATAAATTCTCTGCCTTCGGTTTGGAGCGCTGTGGAAAAGACCCTTAACAATACAGGGGATAAATGGGCCGGATTGTATAACAGACTCCCCAGAAATGCACAGGACACCATTAAAAATATAAATGCCAATGTGGGCGGTTACGTGGGAAGTTTCTTGAAAAATCTCAGCACCCCTACGGTTGCGGTTTTGGGAAATATGCTTAAACAGGTGCCCAATGTTTTCATTGGAGTTATTATGACCCTTATTTCTTCATATCTTTTTGTTGCTGAGAGGGGCGCTATACAGGAGTGGTTTGAAAAGCACACCTCGAAACGCGTTCAGGAATATTTTCAAGTTATAAAGGAAGGCTTCAGCCGTGCGGTGGGAGGCTATTTTAAGGCTCAGTTTCTTATAGAGATTTGGGTATTCTTAGTTACCTGTATAGGACTTTTGATCTTAAGAATTGATTTTGCTATATTAATAGCCTTGGGTGTTGCTTTCTTAGATCTTCTTCCCGTGTTCGGAGCGGGTATGATAATGATACCATGGGCTTTGTTGAGACTGGCTTCCGGAGATTATTTCGTGGGAATAGGATTGTTAGTTGTCTGGGGGCTGGGACAGTTCGTGAGACAGCTCATACAGCCTAAGATTGTGGGAGACAGCGTTGGAGTTCCCGCAATTCCTACGTTACTTCTTCTCTATGTGGGATATAAGGTAGCAAGTATCGGAGGAATGATCATCGCCGTACCTGTGGGGCTTATCTGCATGTGCATGTATGAGGCCGGAATGTTTAAGACCACCAAGGATTCGATTTCGATTCTGGTAAAGGGAATCAATGACTTCAGAAGATTTAACAAGAAGGATCTTTTGGTGATTGAAGAGGAGTCTTTGGATTTGCCGACTGATGACGGGGCAGATGCCAAGTCGGATGATGACGGTAATGAGTAGATTAAAATCCAACGTTATCCCGATGTGAGTATATTTTTGAATTTGGAGTTGAAAGATAAATGACGAAACCATACAGCCTGTGACGAGGCATCTGAACGGGACGGAATAGCTGCAAACATAATCTCGATATATGAAAGACTTGAATTGACTACATGAATGGGAGGGGACATGGAAGAATTACTGAATGTTAACGGTTTGAGTAAGACCTTTATTTTGTCGTCCAAGCAGCAGCAAAAGGAAAAGACAAAGGATAAGAAGAAGGTGGCAGTGGACAAGCTTTCTTTTAAGGCATATAAAGGAGAGGTTTTTGGGTTACTTGGTCCCAACGGAGCGGGTAAGACCACAACTCTTCGTATGCTGGCAACGCTTATAAAGCCGGATTCGGGAGATGCAATTCTGGACGGACACAGTGTTGTGAAGGAGCCTGAGAAAGTAAGAGGAGCCATAGGTTTCCTTACAACAGAGCTTAAGCTGGAAGAGTTTTTTACACCCAACTACCTTTACGATTTCTTTTCTGAGCTTCACGGCGTTAAGCCCGAGGTTAGGGATGCCAGAAAGAAAAAGATATTTGAACGCTTCGGAATCGACAGATTTTCCGAGGTGAAAGTGGCTAATCTTTCCACGGGTATGAAGCAGAAGACTTCTATTGCGGTGAGTCTTGCCCATGATCCTGATATTATTATTTTTGATGAGCCCACCAACGGTCTTGATGTCCTTACGGCAAAGACAGTTACGGATTTCCTTTTGGAATTAAAGGAAGAAGGAAAGACCATAATTATTTCCACCCATATTTTTAACCTTATCGAAAAAATCTGCGACCGTGTAGGTATCATAATTAACGGCCGCATGGTAGTCTGCGACAGCCTTGAAGCGGTAAAGAACGGCAAAACTCTTGAGGATGCGTTCTTTGACATTTACAAGGAAACTGTCGGGGAAGATGAGGTGTAGAATATGAAGAATAATATTTGGACCATAATGAAAAAAGAGCTGGCACGTTTTTTTGGTGACAAGAGACTTGTGTTTACAACCATTCTTTTGCCGGGTCTTATGATTTATATTATCTACAGCCTTATGGGAGACGGTATGGCCAATCTCTACGGTCCCAAGGCAGATTATGTGGGAAAAGGATATGCAATAAACTGCACCGAACCGGAGAAGGCACTTCTTGCAGGTGTTCCTTTGGAGATTGAGGACATTGACATTGCCCAAAAGGATGAGGTTATAGAGGAGATTAAGAGTAAGGATAAGGATTTTCTTATTATTTTCCCCGACGGTTTTATCCGGGCTGTTGAAGAATATGATATTACCACAGGCGAGGAAGCGCCGGGAGTGGAGCTTTATTATAATTCCACAAATACGGATTCTTCGGCTGTTGTTCAGGGGATAATGGATTCCCTCAACAATTACGAGGACAGCATTGCCAATAAGTTTGATATCAATAAAGGTAAAGAGGCATACGACTGTGCTTCCAAGGAAGATATGGCAGGAATGACCCTTGCGATGATACTTCCCTTTTTGCTGTTGACTTTCCTTTATTCCGGATGTATTGCGGTTACGCCGGAGTCCATTGCGGGTGAAAAGGAGAGGGGCACAATTGCCACACTTTTGGTAACCCCCTTAAAGAGAAGCCATCTTGCGCTGGGAAAGATTTTTTCACTTTGTATCATTACATTCTTAGCGGCGGTTTCAAGTTTCCTCGGAACGGTTTTGTCCATGCCGAAGCTTATGGGTGCCGGAACCGACGGCGTGTCCATGGATATATACAAGCCCCTGGATTTTGTTCTGGTATTTGTAATCATAGTGACAACAGTGCTTGTAATGGTGGGCGTGCTCTCCATTATTTCGGCATTTTCCAAGAGTGTTAAGGAGGCAGGAACCGCTTCTGGTCCCCTTGTGGTGGTTATCATGCTTGTGGGAATGAGCTCCATGTTTGATTCGGTGAGTGCAAAGCTTCCCTGGCACTATATGATTCCCCTTTACAACAGCGCAAACTGCTTTAAACAGATTTTCTCCTTTGATTATTCCATGACCAATGTGCTTATCTGCATAGTGAGCAACATCGTGGTTTCGGGAATACTGACACTCGTGCTTACCAAGCTGTTTGACAGCGAGAAGGTAATGTTTGCGAAGTAAATAGTAATTGCCGGAGTTATACTGTTGTTTCAATCAGATACTTTGACGGTGATAAGGTTGGATTTTTAAAACGGGATTTGTTCATAACATAATAAGACAGAAAAATAACATGCAACCGAAAACTTGCAAATATTGCAGGAAAACGGTTGCATGTTTTTTGCATTATTTTGGGGACGGAAATTTTAGGGAACTTTTGGCACGAAATTAAGGTAAAAAGTTCCCTAAAATTTATTGCGTTTTAGGGAACTTTTTGATAATATTTTAGTGTAAATGTTCCCTAAAGGAGACAGATTTCTATGAATGGATATTTTAATATAATTCAAAATTTGTTGCAGGAAAGGGCAGATTATCAGGCTCGTTTGAACTTGATTCCTTACGATGGGTCTCCTGAGGTTAAAAAAAACAATAGTGGAAGATATCTTTACATTCGAAAAAGGATTAATGGCAAATTGACATCTACATATGTTGATGTTTATTCGGATAAGCTCTATCAAGTGCTTCTTAGAAGTACAAAAGAGGCAAGAGAGCTTAAAAAGCAGATTCGAAGAGTGGATAGGGAACTTGCGGTTAACGGATATGAGCAAAGTGAACTATCAGCCGCAGTGATCGCAAATCTTGACTTTGCCAGAACAAACATGAAATCCAATATATATGATCAGGCAGTGTTGGAAGGTGTTGCCACAACATTTCCGCAGACGGAGGAAATAATCGAAAACGGTACAGTCAACGGAATGACGGCGGCTGACGTGCAGAAAATACTCAATCTAAAGCATGCATGGGAATTTATTCTTGATAATGATGTTATTCAGGCAGACAGTAATTACTATTTGCTTTGCCATATAGCAAGACTGGTAAATGAAGGCTTTTTTCATGAAGGAGGCAGAATAAGAGGCGTTCCGGTTTCCATTGGGGGAACTAAATATGTCCCGCCATTGCCGATTGAATCCCAGGTGATAGAAAATATAAACGAAATTCTGAGAAGTAATAAAGCACCTGTGGATGTAGCTGTTGAATTATGCATGTATTGCATGAGAACGCAAATCTTTCTGGACGGTAACAAACGAGCTTCTGTAATATTTGCCAATCATTATATGATAAGCCACGGCCGGGGCTTAATAGTAATCCCTGAAAACCATGTTGCCGAATTTAAAAAGAAGCTGGTTGAATACTATGAAACCGCAGATATTGAAAAAGTAAGCGGATTTCTGAAGGAAAAGTGTTGGAAGAAAATGGAATAAATTTCGGCGGATATTATTTTTAATGGATTTGTATATGTTACTTGTAAATGAAGCAAAAAGATCATGTGAAAAGCATGGTCTTTTTTTCATAAGAATATTCAAGATTTTAGATTGAAATGATGTACTACTTTGATTTTGGAGGTATAAGCAAGGGTAATTCAAAGGGTAGAAAAATGGGTAAAAAA
>JAILPU010000194.1 GCA_024699395.1 Lachnospiraceae bacterium
CACGCTGTTCTCGTCTTAGAGGATGGGAGCAGATTGGAAGTGTCGGAACAGTGGATTGCCGAACAGGGCATAAAAGAGGGGAAATATATATGGCTTAGGCGTGATGGCAGCTATCTTAAGGCTGTTCGTGTAGTGGGAGCTATTATAGTGGCTGAATCTGATGGCGATGGGGATGATAGGCCTGAGAAAATGATTTTTGCAACCCAGCGAGGCTACGGAGATTATAAAGACGGGTGGGAGTTCCCCGGAGGAAAAATTGAAGAGGGCGAGATTCCCGAGGATGCAATTGTCAGAGAGATAAAGGAAGAGCTTGATACGGTTATCAAAGTAGAAAAATATGTTGATACCATAGAGTACGATTATCCTGAATTTCATTTATCCATGGATTGTTTTTTGTGCAGTATTGTGGAGGGTAAGCCGGTGCTCAAAGAACATGAAGCTGCCAAATGGTTAACCAAGGATAACCTTGACTCTGTTGACTGGCTTCCGGCGGATGTAACAATACTGGACAAAGTACGCAGTTTGTTGTGATTATTGAAGGAGAGGATGTTGAAATCACGGCTTATTTATTGGTTTTATCATTAACCGAATTGATTATAAAAAAAAGGAATTGCAGGGTAGGACTAATGATTAACGAAAATGTAAAGAAGTGGCTCGATGAGAGAGGTTTTGCAGACCGTCTTACCGAGCACAAAGAGATTATAGATACTGTGGAGCATGCCGCACAGCAAATCGGATGCAGTGAGGCGGAAATTGCAAAAACCTTGTCTTTTATAGTAGAAGACAAGCCTGTTTTGGTGGTAATGGCAGGTGACGGGCGCGTGAACGGAGGTAAGTTCAAGTCCGTTTTTCATACCAAATCCAGCATGATTCCCAGAGACAGGGTGGAGGAACTCACGGGATTTAAGCCGGGCGGTGTGTGCCCCTTCGGAGTTTTGGAGGGCGTACCTGTTTGGATGGATGTTTCATTAAAAAGATTTAAGTATGTCTATCCCGCAGGGGGTAATGAATATACATCAGTTAAACTTACCCCTGACGAGCTCTTGGAATGCTCGTTAGCTGTAGGCTGGTGTGACATATGCAAGGGCTGGGAGGAATAATGCCAAATAACGTTTCGGCAAGAAAACGAGGAGGAGAAAAACATGCAAAACTTTGATTATCAGACACCTACAAGACTTGTTTTTGGAAAGGGAGTTATTAAAAAGCTTCCTTCAGTAATGCGTGGGTTCGGAAAACGAGTACTTCTCACATACGGTGGGGGAAGTATTAAAAAGATGGGGTTATACGACAGGGTTAAAGAGCTTCTTAAAGATTTTGAAATATATGAGCTTTCGGATATCAGACCCAATCCCAAATACGACCCAAGCGTTTTGGACGGAGTAAAAATCTGCAAGGAAAAAGATATTGATGTGATTCTTGCTGTGGGAGGCGGAAGCGTGCTTGATTGCTCAAAGGCAATAGCGGCGGGAGCAAAGTACGACGGCGATCCCTGGGATCTTATCACATACAAAGTAAAAGCAAAAGAGGCCCTTCCCATAGTGGATATTATCACTCTTGCAGCGACAGGAAGTGAGTATGATATGGGAGGAGTGATATCAAGAACCGAAACCAATGATAAAATCGGTTATATGGATCCTTTGCTTTACCCGGCAGTGTCATTCCTTGATCCCACATATACATTTACGGTATCAGCCAAGCAGACTGCAGCAGGTTGCGCAGATGCCATGAACCATATTATGGAGCAGTATTTCTGTGAGGATTCAACAATTCTTAACGACGGATTTATGGAAGCAGGTTTTAAGAGCCTGATGATCAATGCCCAAAAGTGCCTTGAGAATCCCGAAGATTATACAGCCAGAGCGGAGATGATGCTTAGCTGTACTTACGGATGTAACGGAATATATTCCCTTGGAAACAGTGGTTCCGGCTGGCCCTGTCACGGAATGGAACATGCTCTTTCCGCATATTACGATATCACACACGGTGAGGGACTTGCCATTATCACTCCCGGATGGATGAAACATATTTTGAGCGATAAGACGGTGGACCGTTTTGTAAAATATGGAGTCAATGTCTTTGGAATTGATGCGAGTCTTGATAAATTTGAAATCGCAAATCGGGCAATCGAAGAGACCTATAAGTTCTTTGAATCAATTAATATACCCATGCATCTTAAGGAAGTGGGAATCGACGAAAGCCGCATCGATGAGATGGCAAAGCATGTAGCCGAAAACGAGGGACTTGAAAACGCATGGGTACCCTTAAGCGAAAAGGATATCGCCGATATTTTCAGGGCGTCTTTGTAAATCGGCGCGTCTAAATAAATACTGTCAGAAAAGGAATTGTTATCTGATATTTTAAAGGAAACCTATGTGTGATATAGTAACCTTTAGAGGTATTATTTTACAGATTACAACGGAGGATTGATATGGGCGGACTGCTTGTTTTTTTGTCAAAGTATATGATTGCGATAATCA
>JAILPU010000014.1 GCA_024699395.1 Lachnospiraceae bacterium
GCATAATCATTTTAGGCACATATCTGCCCCCAAGTGTTTTGGCCATTTCCGAACTTAACATCTTGGCATTGCTTCCTGTGATATACACCCTCTTTTTATTATCGGCCATTCTTCTGGCAAAATGTTCCCATCCATCTATAATCTGTATCTCATCAAAAAAATAATATATCTCATCTGATTCAGACAGCTCATGAGCCGTCTCCACAATATCATTGAAATCGCTAACCGAAAATCCCAGTAATCTGTCATCCTCAAAATTTACATATACTATCTGCGACCAGTCACATCCTTCTTCCACCAGATCTTTGGCAATCTTATATAAAAGCGTGGACTTACCCGCTCTTCTCAACCCAACCAAAATATAATTCAAATTCTTTTCAAAGGTATACTCTCGTTCCAGTATCTTAGCGTTTTTTATCACTTCAATCTGATCCAGAACCACCTGCTTTATTATGGTATGATTCATATCCGCACCTCACTTTAAATTCATTTTATCGTGTGCGTACGATAAAATCAATATGTTTTTGTCGTGTGTGCACGATAGAATTTGTATGTTTTTATCGTGTGCGCACGATAGAATTTGTATATTTTTATCGTGTGCGCGCGATGAATACATCTTTATCTATGAATCATAATGTGCTTGAATATGCCTTATATATATAGCCTGAAATTTATAATTGATTTTTTTCAAAGCTCTGTGTCTTTTATCGATTATAGAGTGGGCAGTGTTTTTGCGTGGCACGCACTATGCTCGACAGTATCTCGCCATATGCTCTGAACAAATAAAGCCTGTCGAAGTTTGGTATCCTCGACAGGCTTTCTATCATTTTATTTTTTTATCCTTGAATGCCCATACCTTATTAAGCACAAAGTTTATGGGGATTGTGACCACAAGCTTGAGAAGGGGGGCGATCACTGATGGAATATGGAGCAACTCCACAAAAATGTTCATTAGTATGATGGATATCACAAAGCTTAACCCGTAGGAAGCAAAAACCTTTGCAAACGCCTTGAGAATACTCTTCTCCTGCTTGTTCTTAAAAACATATTTGTTATTCCAGTAAAAAGCATTGCAAACGCTTGCCAAAAATCCCAGCGTGTAGGAGATACGGTAATCGATTCCCACCAGCAATCCAAGATAATAAACAGCCAGACATATCACGGTATTACTTATGCCCACAATACCGAATTTGATAAACTGCTCAAATCTTTTCCATATGGAGCCAAATACAGAGAAAGCCTTGTGAGTCCCCCATTTAAACGCGGACATATATTTTTTCTCCACGTAATCATAACCGTATTTTTCATAATCCTCAAAAAACCGGTCGCGCCTCTTATATCTGACAGCCGACTTTAGTAAGGGTGGATTTCTTTTAACAGACTCCTTAAATCCCACAGGCAGCGCTTCAAGAGCTTCTGCAATCTCCTTCAAATACTCTTCACCTTTTTTCGAATGAACCAAAAGTAATGAAGTTCCCTTTTTATCATTAAGTTCGGGAATTATCTTTGATATTCCCCAGAAATCCGCAACCGTATAGTCGGCGTATGACTTGGGAATACTCTTAAATCTGCAATCGTAACAGGATGGTCTCAAAGCCACATCATCCAGGAAGGCATTCATATACCTGTCTTTAAAAGCGGGATAATTTCTTACTGTCTTACCGTTCTTAAGTTCATAGTAAGTTCCAAGCTGCAATCCCGTCTGGCTCCAGCCCTTATCCTTATTCCTGAACTTAAAACTTGTAACTTTGCTTTTATTCTTTGACTCAATACTGTCTACGTAATCCTCAAACAATTTCGGTGAAGGCACTCCGTGACATATAAAATCCATTGTAAAAAGATTGGGATACTCCCTGTATCCCAGAAATGAATATAAACCCGCCGTCTGACAGGGTGTTCCCACGAAAAGAACTTTTCTGTTTGACGCCAAAATCTCCTTAATCTCACTGTAGGCATTTTGGGTATCGCACTGAACATATTTGGATCCCCGCATCGCCTCAAGTCCCGATATATCGCAGGTCTTTTCGATAACAGCTTTTTTGCCCTTTAAAACGCAGGCAAAAACAACGCCACCGTCCTCTATAATTTCCTTTGCAAAGGCACTGAATACGCCTCCCGAGGAGCTTTTATACCTCACATCCTCGTCACGGTTTCTGCAGCCGTATGCCAAAACTTTACATTGTTCCAAACCGTTCCCGCAACCGGCCTTATCATCCGATTCGTTCTCATTCCCGCAACCGGCCTTTTCATCCGATTCGGTCTCATTCCCGCAACCGGCTTTTTCATCTGATTCGGTCTCATTTTTACGTATCGTTTTTGCATCACCGGTTTCATTTTCATTGCTCAAATGTAAATTACCGGAATGTACTTTCCCGCAGTTTATTACCGGGCACGCATTAACGCAGGCATTGCACTTAAGACACTTATCCTTATCGGCAACAGGATACCAGAAACCCTCTGCATCCCTTTTCATTTCAATGCACTTTGCGGGGCAAATCTGCATACAGGCATTGCACCCGGTGCATTTACTTTTATCTTCGATCAAAATCAATTTATTCACCTATGCTGTCCCTTAGGAATTTAAGGGACTTTTCTCTTTCTTTTTCAATAACCTCTCTGACAAATTCTTTGTCATAGGAAGCCGTCATCTTCTCCCAATTATCATCTTTTCCACCGATGGTTATGTGAAGAAGATCAAGCATGTTATTGATTCTTGCCCTGAACCTCTTACAGGGAATCAGGCAAAATTCCTTCTCAAAAATAATGGAATAAGCCAAACCGTGATAGGAATTGGTACACACATACCGTGCATCCCTGAAAAGACCCAAAAACTCATCCGGACCCACACTTATAAGGGTCTCGTCCACGAATCCGGGCTGATAGCCGTAACGGCTGATTTCCACAAGCTTAATGCCCCATTTCTCCTTAATCTGCTTCGCATATTCGTATACTTCTTCATCTCTCTGCATAATATAAAGAAGAATATAGGGTTCATCCGATTTCAAAGGATTCTTTCCCAGTTTTTCCCACTCCTCTTTGTGAAGAAGGAATGTGGGATCGATAAGGCGAAGAGCCTTTTGACCCGTAAGCTTCTCAATATATTCCGCGCCGGATTTTTCACGAATGGAAAGATGTCCTATTCCGGAGATATATTCGGATATTTTTTTCTCATATTTTTTTGAAATCTCACTGGTACCGAAACTGGGGGCATAAGCAATCCTGTCATTGGCGTCTTTAACGAATCTCAGAAAATAATTCTGTGAAACCCCCATGGTAATAACCGGATTCCATATCTGATCGCTTCCGCATATAAATTTATCATCCTTAGGGGGATCTTTTTCGATGGCAAAATGGCTGGAATACTTCCTTGTCACCTTGTTATTGTCCTTGGTGAAATGTCCGAATTTATTACGCCTGTCAATCCGGGCTTTCATAGTCTTAAGTCCGCTTATCACCTCGGAAACATTGGTGGAAACAGGAAGCAGTCTTATCCTGTCGCACAGTCTGATAAACCAGTTGCGATAGTCTATTATCTCCGCCTCGGCGTCACAGTTTTGAGATACAAACCTCCTGAGAGCATATGCCTGAAGGGCGCCTCCGAAATTGTTTACAAAATGAAATGTTATTATGCCAACTTTCTTCATCAAAAGAATTTCCTTACTTTACCGATTAACCGATATTTTCTTAAAGCTCATTCTGCGTATTGCAACAGCGAGCATTCTTTCATCAGAGGACACCCCCATATTGGAGGGTGAATTACATTCCGGAAGTTCCAACACCAGTTCCACAATTCCGTCCTCATTTACCTTTCCTTCATAGGAAACAACACACTCATCCTCAATTGAGGATTCAAATACTTTTTCGTTATTAAAAACGATACCCAGCTTTTGAGGTGTATCAAAAACACTTGCGATTTC
>JAILPU010000036.1 GCA_024699395.1 Lachnospiraceae bacterium
ATATGAAGGCATTCCCTTTACATTTTCCTGGGAGGTGACAGAGGGCTTTCAGGTTATGGATGAAACAGGGCGCCTGCAGGACTGTAAGGAGGATACGGACATTACATTGTGCGTAAGAGCCTTCTACGATGAGGCAACCGATGACACCGGGGAGAATGACACCTTGGAGAATGACATCTCGGAGAATAACACCGGGGAGAATAACACTGCGAAAAATGATATTGCGGAGGATGGCACAAAAAAATCTGACGATAATGTCATAAAAAGCAAAGGAAGTATAAATGGTGAACTGAGTAATTACGAGGAGACGAACACCACAAAAAAAGAGTGGAGTAAGGTTATGGAACTTAAGGCGGTTAGGGGAGCTGACAGAGATTATGAAGACTTGAGAGAACGTCTTATGAAAGAACTAAAAAATGCGGATGCAGAAAACCCCTATGATGAGGTGCTTACTTTACCTCAAACAGTTGAGGCAAAAGAAGTAAAGTGGATCGCAAAAGACAGGGATATGCCTTTGTTTGCACTGATTATGTCTGTTGTGACTGCGGTAATGGTATTTGCCTTAAAGGATAACGATCTGGAAAAGGAGGTCAGAGAGAGAAGGAGACGGTTAAAAAGAGATTATCCCGACTTTGTGGGGCGGCTTCTTATCTATCTTTACTCAGGACTCAGTATGAGAGTGTGTTTTGAAAGGCTGGCGGAGAGTTACGGCGGTGGGGGTAAGAAGATAAAGCAAAAGGAACTTTACAGCGAACTGTCCCTTACCCTTAAGGAGATGAACGGAGGTGTTGCGGAGAGAGAAGCCTACGAGAATATGGCAAGACGCATGGGAATCAGGGAGTACAAGGAGTTAGCGGTACTTATAACCAGGGATATCAAAACAGGGGGTGATATGTTAAAAAGGCGACTGAGAGAAGAATGTATCTCAAGCAGAGACGAGTACGTTAAAAGCGTGAGGAAAAGAGGTGAGAAAGCTCAGACTTGGTTACTTATTCCCATGATGATGTATCTGGGAATAGTCGTAATTATAGTTATGCTGCCGGCCTTTAAATCCATGGGAGGGTGATTTGAAATCATACCAAATGCCGGGGAAAAACTGATTTGGAAAGAAAGATTTTGTACGATACAGGAAATTACTCTGTGATGTTTTAAGCAAATAATAGGAGAGGAGAGTACATATGAAGGGTTTAAGAGAATTTATAAAAGAAGAAGACGGAATGGGAACAGTGGAAGTTATTCTGATAATCGTTGTTCTTATCAGTCTTGTTATCATCTTTAAAGAACAGATTCAGGAAATCGTAAAGAATATTTTTAAGAAGATTTCATCTCAGGTTGATAAGGTGTGATGAAGAGTATAAAAGGGTATCTTACGGTTTATGCCTCCTTAATCTTTATGGTGCTTGTGGGACTGTGGGCGGCATTGTGCGAAGGGGTGAGGATCAAAACCTTCTGCTTAAAGTGTGAGGCGGATGTGAAAATAGCCACTGACAGTGTAATGGCGGAGTACAACCGAAAGCTCTTTGAGGATTTTGATATCCTCGCCCTGGATTCCTCGTATATGACAGAGTATGCATCTTCAGATAATGTGGCAAGCCGGCTTGAATATTATATGTCCAAAAGGTCTTTACTCTGGGGGGAGTATTTAAAACCTGTGAAGGGTGTGGATTTCGGAGGGATTACCCAAAGGAGCGCGGAGATTACCAAAATCTGTTCTCTGTGCGACGATGAAGGGGGAGTTTTTATAAAGTGTGCCGTGGATTCAATTAAGGATAAGCTGGATGCGGGGCTGTGCGAAAATATTTTCAAAGATTATGAGACCCTTACCTTGGGGAATGTGGACTATGAGGATGGGGAAGACAATATTGATGCCGTGGATGCCGAAATTGAATCCTTGTACGAGAAAGAGGATTTTGCGGAGTACAGAGGGGATTCTATCGAGGGGAATCCCATCCGCAGTCTTAAGGGACTGAAGGTATCGGGAATAACAAGTCTTCTTGTGGATAACAGGGATGTTTCCAAGCTTGTCACAAACAAAGACAATCTTGTAAGTGAAAGGATCAGAAGAAACGAAGTGACAAGGGGCAATATGAATCTTACTCTCGGCAAAGATAACAGGATAAGCATAACCGACAGGATTATTTTTTCCCAGTATCTTTTGGAACATATGAAATGTTTTACTTCACCGGTTGACGAAGAAAAGAAGAGCTTAAGGTATGAACTTGAATACATTATAGGGGGAATGGCTTCGGATAAAGATAATCTCACTAAAACCGTAAGGCGCCTGTTACTTTTAAGAATTGGATTAAATGGGGCCGCAATTAAAAGCGATCCGGTAATGCAGGCAAAAGTTGATGAGGCTGTTTTGGCCAATCCTGTATGTGATTTGTTCCCTGAGGTATTTCCCATCTTTAAGGAGGCTACCGAACTTGCCTGGTGTTATGCGGAGTCTCTTTATGATGTGAAGGCTTTGTTAAAGGGGAAAAAGATTGAATTAAAGAAAACTTCATCACAGTGGCATTACAGTCTTTCCGGTGTGCTTAAAGGAATGGTCAGGGTGGATGACGTGAATGAAAGCGAGGGGAACACGGGGCTTAAATACAACGAATACCTGAGGCTGTTACTGTTACTTAAAAAAAGTTCAGATCTTTGTTACCGCTCAATGGATATGGTGGAGGCCCGTATAAGGACGTATCCCGGAAATACCCACTTTAAACTGGACGGGTGTTTTGCGGCCATTGGCGTAAATGTGAGTTTTCACAGCCGCTACGGCTACGGGTACAGTGTCACACGAAAAGATAAATATTTAAGGGATTAATGGGGAGTGCGGCGATGTCTTCTTTGTGGGGGAAATTAGAGAATCTTATAACTTATTTAAAAAAGCCTTCTTCGACAAGTAAAAAACTGCTGTCTTCTGATAGATTTCTTCATGCCGGGAAGACGTCGCCGCATTTCTTAAGAAGTCTCAAAGGTTCCATGACCGTGGAGGCTTCACTGATAATCCCCTTTTTTTTGATAGCCGCAATCAACCTGACATCACTTATGGAATGTATGAGGCTTTACGGTAATTATGAAAGTGCCATATGTGATGCAGGTGCTGATGTGGCTCTGGCATACGGGTTAAATGAATATGGCGGCACAGAGGATGGGGAGAGTTTCCTGCCTGCAGGTGTCTATTTGTCGGGGGCATATCTTACACTGGCCATAAAAAATACTCTTAATGAAAAAACAGACTATGGGGTAGCTCAAAAGGGAATGAGTATGGGCGCCGTTATGGTCAGGGCCTTGGAAGAAAATGGTGAAATGGGCTTTGTGGTTTTATACAGGGCAGGACCGGTATTCGATCCCGGATCCCTAATGAGTTTCTGGACGGGGAATGCTTATTACGGTCATGTTTTTACGGGATATGAACCGGGAGGGGATCTTCAGGGAGACACCACCACCGTCTATGTAACTAAGTACGGCACGGTTTATCACAGATCTTTAGACTGCCCAAGTCTTTCCATAAAAAGCAGAAGCGTTTCTTCTTCTCAAATTGATTCAGAGAGAAACTCTGCGGGGGGTAAATACAGTGAGTGCGCTCTTTGCAAAAATAAGCCCTTCACCGGAACCTACTATATCACACAGGACGGAGACAGATACCACAGATCAAGTGATTGCAGGGGACTTAAGAGAACGGTTTCCTCCATGCTTTTGTATGAGGCTGAAGCTATGTACAGACCATGCTCCCGTTGCGGACACTGATTTTAGTTTTGGTGTATTTTGATGATGTTGGACAGATTGGAATATGAAAAAGGTTGGATTACATAATAGTGTAAAATTTGTAAGTTTATTATCCGGCTGAATAAGTCGAACATGAGACTATGGCAGATAATTACAGAGGTGAGTATGATAATCATTTTGGGGTGTTTCTTTGTTTTACTGAGCATTTTTGATATTAAGAAAAGAGAACTTCCCATCCCTTTAATAGGGATGTGTACTTTGTTTTCCGTAGCATGCGCTGTGGTGGGGTGCCAAAGAGGGGACACAACTGTTTTCGAGATACTTAGGTCTTTATTTCCTGCCATGGTTTTGATTGTGCTTTCCGTGATTACCAAGCAGGTGGGGACGGGAGACGGGATATGTCTTATAAGCACCGGGCTTGTATTGGGAGAGAGTAAGAATCTCATGGCTTTGTTAATCGGTGCGGCGCTGTTATTTGTTACGGGAACCGTAATACTTATTTTAAAGAAAAAAACGGCAAAAACCGAGATACCCTTCTGCCCGTTTGTGACGTTAGGGATAATTGCCGTTGGTCTGGGGGTAGGATGAAGAGATATTTAACAGTGGGGGCTGCGATCCACAGCACAGAGCGTTTATGCCAACGGGGTAGGATGAAGAGATATTTAACAGTGGGGGCTGCGGTCCACAGCACAGAGCGTTTATGCCAACGGGGCAGGATGAAGGGATATTTTACAGTGGAAGCTGCGCTGGTGGTAAATATATTTACATGGATACTGGTGGCGCTTCTTTATCTAATGTTTTTTGTATATGACAGAGCCATAACTGATATGAATACAGCAATCGTATCTTTGCGCGTACAGAATCTCTGGGGTGACGAGGCAGCAGTAGTAAAAGGCTTTACCGAGGCGGTAAAGGATGTGGACAGGGATGAATATATTGCCTGGGACAGTAAAGGCTACACCCTTTCCTTTGAAAAAACAGGGGTGCGTGTTACATCAGGGGGGAGATTGATATATCCATTTGACACAAGTGTCATAAATATCGGAAATCACTCCTACACATCAACCTGTAAGCGAAGGACCATAAGAAACGGGGCTGTGGTGAGATTTATAAAAAACAGAATTTCAAAATCAGGAGGAGAGTAATGATTCAGGGTGAGTATGTAAGAAGTTTAAGGAGTAATTATCTGAGGATAAAGCTTATGGACAAGCCGAAGGAGAAGGGGTACAAATATTGCATCCTCCAAAGGGGGAGCATAAAAGGACTTGTGGAGACGGACTTAAGGTATGTGGATGAGGATGCCTATCTATATTATGACATCACTTCCAGACACAGTCTTTCGGAAATATATTCCAACCGGTCTTTTACCAGGGATTTTTTTAGGGAGCTTTGCGATTGTTTTAAAACAGTAAACAATGAGCTGGACAGATTTTTGTTGGAGATAAGTGATGTGATATGGGATCCGGGTCATGTTTATGCGGAGCCCGGAGAAAATATAAAGTTTATGTATTATCCGTATTGCGATTTCGATACGGGTTTTTCGGCGTTCTTAGATTTTCTGGCTGAGAAAGCGGATTACAATGACGAAGCAATGGTGGAATTTATCTACAGAATATATGATATGTATGAAAAGGATAACAACAGCCTTCTTGACGGAAGGCTTATGGATAAACTTTGTTCCTTTGAGGAGGCCATGGAAAACGATACAAAAGAAAATGAAGAATTTAAAGAGGCAGAAAATGGGGAGGATAACCCTGTAAGATTGTCTTTGGATGAACTGAATGAAAACAGAAACGACGAAGCTTACGATGGAAATGAGAAAATATCAAGCAACCGAAAGCTTTTGAGTATTTTTAAAAGAGATAACAAAAAGATAAAGGAACAGCGGGAGAAATACGAGAGGGAGAGTGCTTTACTTATGGCGACGGGAAGTGTTGCCGAGGATATGGACTACAGCGGGAAAACATCCGAGAGTGATATTGCAATTAAAGACAGAAGAAGGCAGGGATATGAGGATGATTCAAAATTGACCCGGGAATCAAAACAATCGGAATATGCAGGCTGTAAATATCCAAAAGAAAAAGACAGGTTTGATTCCGAGGATTACTCCGGCAAAACCATCTATGAGGAGGTGGACAGAGAGCCCAAGGTTATAAACAGGTTCTATGACGAATCCGGGGAAGTATCCTTTACCATGGGCCACGAGGAAGTGGTGGTGGGAAAGAAAAAGCCGGAGGCGGACTGGCTTATACCCATTATGACAGTGAGTAGAATCCATGCGCGCGTATCTACTGACAGAGAGGAGAGAGTATATATAGAAGATCTTAATTCCACCAACGGAACCTTTATAAACGGTCTGAGGTTACGACCCTTTGAGAAAAGACAGCTTGAAGCAGGGGACGAGGTGGGCTTTGGCAACAAGATATACACCTTTAAAAGGCTTTTGGGTGAAGGGTGAAATTCCTTGAAAAAAACAAATTCCGACTATGAAAAGTGTTAAGGACTGAAACCCAGTATTTATGCGGGTTCCAGACATCGGGAAAACGAATTGACAGCAAATTGACATCAATCTTGTAAAGAATGATGAGTTGTTACAAAGAATCATAAGTTGTCGAGCATAAAATCAGCATAGTAATTTTGGACCCATAGGGACCGCTTTCTTGAAAGAAATTTCAAGAAGGTGGTCCTTTTTTCGTATATCTTTCTGGCATACGAAATAGTATCCGAAGAATATACGATACCGAATGGCGATGCAAGGTATTGATTGTAGCAATCATTGAATATGAAGGGAAACAGCATGGAAAGATGTAATGTTATTATTGAGCGGAATGTAAAAAATTTATAAAATAGCGCCGATATAAAGAATAGGGGTTAAAAAAAATAACAAAAAGCGCATTAATATTGCAAACATTAGCATTTATAGTATAATAATTGTTGTAAAAGCTAACACAAATTTATTGACCTTGAAAGTGAATTCTGTTAAAATGTCAATCAGTGTTTTGGAGGCAAAAGGAGATTAAAGAGTTTAGCAAAGAAAAGTTTTGCAAGGATTTGACAGAATTAAGAGGAAGTGAATCGCAACAAAAGTTTGCAGAAAAACTAAAAATAAATAGAAGTTCGCTTTCTTTGTTAGAAACAGGAAAACAAATTCCTTCTTTAGACATTTTAAATAGAGTGTGCAATTTAGGATCTTTTGAGCCGAGTAGTTATTTTACAGAAACGAATAATGATGCGTTGATCTACCTTATGGGTAAATTGGAAGAATCTGATAGAGAAAAGGTAGACACTGTTATGGATAGAATTAGGATAAAGGAGAAATATAGTCTTTTATCTAAAAGGAG
>JAILPU010000040.1 GCA_024699395.1 Lachnospiraceae bacterium
TATGTTAGGATAAAGGATGAAAGGTATGTATATACCTGTTTTGAGACCGAGGGAAGAAAAAAGAAAATAGCTGAGCTTGATAACTGGGGCGTATACGAAATAAAAGAAGATCCGAATCACATTTTTCTAGAGTTAAAGTCATTTACAAGCGAGCACTATATCGTGAAAGAAAGTTACCAAATACCGACATGCGGAAAAGTAAGTTGTGTTTATGTAGATGGGAAAAAGTTGCATGATAATAATATTCTTGAGGTGCTTGATGAAATACTCACCGCTCAATATGATAATGGTACTTGCTGTTATCTTTTCGGAAGCAACGAAGAGCAGGAAAATTTGAAACATTTTACCGTCGGATATGAAGACTGCCCGGTAGGAACGGATAATTCTATTTATTCCATAGGGAAAATAGACTCAAAATGGGTAGTTATATTTCATGATGATGTTGTTGTAAATGATGAAGGCGATATTCAATGTACTTATTATGAACTGAATGAAGAATGTTCAAATGTATTAGAAGAAAGTAAAATTTGGGATAATTAAACACATACAACTATACGAAAACAAAGATGAAGCCCATAATAAATAGAATTATTAGTATAGGACTCGTAATAATAATTGTGATATTGGCAAAATGTCTGGCGTCCACACTACTTAGCGGTGGATACATTCCTTTTACACAAGAATATGATCATAGTATGTTTTTAAAACAGTATAATAAATGTGATGAAGATTTTGATTTACTCATCAGTGAGTTTTCAATTCATCTAAGTGATATTCCTGTAACCATGTATGATGAAGGCGAACAAATAAGATGTGAGCGTCATGAAAACAATTGGAAAATAATTATTTTTAGAGAGAATGAACGCCTTTATGAATATTCAATACCCATAGATAACGTAAAAAGCGTAGAGACTATTGACAGTTATTTCAAAGAACCCTTAATGGGTATTACTTATACCAAAAAAGAGAAAAGCTATATTTTTAATATCGGGGAGTACTATCGAATCCATATTTCCGAGGAAGGTGTTACCGTAGATTAATGCCGGACTAATATCCTTTACCGGATTTATCGGATGAGAAATAAAAAGTACTTGCATGAGACATAGATTTGTGATAAAATTTTTGCGTTATGTAAATCAGATGGTCCTCTGTTACCAAGTGTATTAAGAACATCCAGTTAATCAAGGAGGCTCGTATGAGTAATATTATCAAAGAGATCGAGAGCGAACAGCTCAAGGCAACTGTTGACCAGTTTGAGGTTGGTGATACCGTTAAAGTTTACGGTAAGATCAAAGAGGGAAACAGAGAAAGAGTTCAGGTTTTCGAGGGAACTGTTATTAAGAGACAGGGCGGATCAAACCGTGAAACATTTACAGTAAGAAAGACATCTAACGGTGTAGGCGTTGAGAAGACATGGCCTCTTCACTCACCTAACGTTGAGAAGATCGAAGTTACCAGAAAGGGTAAAGTAAGAAGAGCTAAGCTTAATTACTTAAGAGATCGTGTAGGTAAGAAGGCTAAGGTTAAAGAGCTTGTAAAATAGTTTTAATGAAATTTTAAGGACGATCCTTAGGGGTTGTCCTTTTTATTTATGCTTTACTATGATATAATTTTCAAGGAATTTACTTAATTGCTTGATAAAGAGGAACAGTTTTGGCAAGAGAGAAAGGTCTTACATTTTACAAAAGAAGATCCGATGACGGCTTTAAAACCCTTAAGGCTGTTATTTCATGGATTGTTATAACTTTTTTTGCCGTATTTCTTGCGTTTATCGTAAATATTTTCTTCGGAAACAGAACCAAGATAACGGGATCCAGCATGGAGCCCACTCTTTACAACGGTCAGATTGTATTTGTAGATAAATTTTTATATAAGGTTTCATCTCCCAAGAAGGGAGACGTTATAGTATTCTATGCCAACGGAAACACAAACTCTCACACCTATGCGAGACGTGTTATAGCAACCCCTCAGGATACGGTGCTTATAAGGGACGGAGTGGTGTATGTAAACGGTCTTGAGAGTAAGCTGGTATCCGATGTTATCGTGGAGCCGGGCATAGCGGAATATGAACTTACCATTCAAAAAGGGACTGTGTTTTGTCTTGGGGACGATCCTCTTAACAGTGAGGACAGCCGTTCTGCCAACATAGGTCCCGTAAAATATGAGGATATAGTGGGTAAAGTCTGGTTTAAGCTAAAGGCCAAAAACAGCCCCATGGGCTTTATCAACAAGAAAAAATCTAAAACTGAGGAATAAAAATGCCTGAAAATATCAATAACATAAACTGGTATCCCGGTCATATGACTAAGGCCAAAAGGCTTATGACCGAGGAACTTAAGCTGGTGGATCTTATTATAGAACTTGTGGATGCGAGAGCACCCCTGTCCACCAGAAATCCGGATCTCATAAACATGGCATCCAACAAATCCAGGATTATTCTTTTAAATAAGGCTGATCTTTCGGATAAGAGATTTTTAAATGACTGGATAAAGTATTTTAAAAATGAAGGCTCATTTGCCATAGGACTTGATTCCCGTACGGGAAAAAGCATGGCTGAAATAAGGCAGCTTGTGAATGAGGCGTGCGCCGAGAAGATTGAGCGTTACAGAAAAAGAGGCATCAAAAACCGTCCCATCAGGGCTATGGTGGCGGGAATTCCCAATGTGGGCAAATCCACCTTTATAAATACCCTTACCAAAAATAAAGGCGCAAAGACAGGAAATAAACCCGGAGTTACCAGGGGGAAACAGTGGATAAGGGTGGACAAGGACATAGATCTTTTGGATACCCCGGGAATTTTGTGGCCCAAGTTTTCCGATGAAAAAATAGGCATCAAGCTGGCCCTTATAGGTTCCATCAATGACGACATACTCAATATGGAGGACCTGGCCTACGAGCTTATTAAAATACTGTTTGCAAAGTATCCCGAGGTCATTAAAGAAAGATACGAAGTATCTGAAAGCGAAGACCCCTACAAGGCGTTGGAAGAAATTGCCATAAACAGAAAATGCATTAAAAAAGGAAATACAGCTGATATAGCCAAGGCCGCAGATCTTCTTATCGATGAATTCAGAAGCGGAAAGCTTGGATATATCACTTTGGATAATATACCCGGAGGTATTGAAAATGAATGAAAAAGTAAAAGAAATGCTGGGTACGGTTCTGTACCTTCTTATTGTGTTGGGATTCACATATCTTGTGATTACCTTTGTGGCTCAAAGAACCACGGTTAACGGTCGCTCCATGGAAACCAATTTCCACGACGGAGACAATCTCATTGTGGATAAGATATCTTACAGATTCAGAGATCCCGAGAGGTTTGACGTTATTGTATTTCCCTTCTTGTATGAGGAGGATACTTCTTTTATAAAAAGAATAATCGGACTTCCCGGCGAGGAGATTAATATCGACGCCGATGGTAAGATTTATATTAACGGTGAAGAATTAAAGGAAAATTACGGTAAGGAAGTCATAGACCAGTTCCACCACGGAGACAGGGAATTCCCCATACTTCTCGGGGACGATGAATACTTTGTTATGGGTGACAACAGAAATGATTCCAAGGACAGCCGCTACCGTGAAGTCGGCAATATAAAACGAAGCAATATCACGGGTCGGGCCTGGGTGAGAATCTGGCCCCTAAGTTCCTTCGGAAAGATAAAGAAATAAAGGTGACATTATGGCTAAATCCATATCAGAGATAAAGCTTGAGTTTGACAATTGCCCCGAGGAGGGCCTTAAGGGGCTTGTGGAGGCATATTCCACCGACGAGAGATCCGGTGTGGTAAATCTTTGCACAAAGGCTCTTAAAAGGCTTGAGGCTCACCAAAAAGAGCTTAAGAGAATATATGAACTCCAAAAATACGAGAGAGAATACGAAGCCTACGGTTTTATAGCAGGAATTGACGAGGTGGGAAGAGGTCCCCTTGCAGGTCCTGTTGTAGCCGGAGCGGTCATTCTCTCAAAAGAAAAAGAGATTCTAAAGATTAATGATTCCAAGAAACTATCCGAAAAAATAAGAGAAGAGTTATACGATGAAATAATTGATAAATGTGTGGCTTACGGTTTCGGAGAGGTTTCCAACGAGAGAATCGACGAGATAAATATCCTTAATGCCACATATGAAGCAATGCGTATCGCCATCTCAAAGCTTGACCCCGCACCCAATGTTTTATTAAATGATGCGGTTAACATTCCCCTTGTAAATATAAAGCAGGTACCCATTATAAAGGGTGACGCCAAGAGCGTATCCATAGGTGCCGCTTCCATAATAGCCAAGGTTACAAGGGACAGGCTTATGGTGGAGTATGATAAGATTTACCCGGAGTATGGTTTTGCATCCAATAAGGGCTACGGAAGTGCGGCTCATATTGAAGCACTTAAAAAGTACGGTCCGTGCCCCATACATCGAAGGAGTTTTATAGGCAACATATGTTTATAGACCGCTTGATCAACAACACTTCCAATTCACCGGATATATCAAAAGCCGAGGCGATGAAACAGATTGCCCCGGATAAAAGTAATGCCGAAAGTCTGATTAAGAGTCTTACTCCCGGTCAGACTTTTCAGGGTGAGGTTTTAAACGCCGATGAAAATAAGGCGCTTATCAAGCTTGTAAACGATATGGTAATAGATGCCAAAATCGCTTCCAATGTAGCAATAGAAGCCGGTAAGTTAATGACCTTTCAGGTTAAAAACAACGGCAGAAGTCTTTCTTTAACACCTTTGTTTGTCAATACATCCAATGATGCCACCATTATGAAAGCCCTTGATATGGCAGGAATTGAGCCGGATGAAAGCGCTTTGAGAATGGTTGAAGAGATGATGAACAAAGGCATGTCCATCGACAAGAAATCCCTTCTTTCAACTTATAAAGAAGTAATCAATAACAGAAATGTTCCACCTGAAAATGTGGTGGATCTTAAAAGTCTCGGCCTTTACGTCAACGAGGACAATCTTAAATCCCTTGAAGCTTTTAAAAATCTAACCCACAAAATAAACATGGGTAATAACGAAATATCTAACGGCATTGTAAATGAAATCGCAGAAAGCCTTTCAAACGGTAATACCGGGGAGGCTGCAGCCCTTTTTAAGGACATGTCCTTATTTATAGCCTCCAACACGGGAGGCGGTGTAAATGTCCCTGTCGACGTTAATAACCTTAAAGAGGTGCTGGGATTTATTAACGATAAAATAGCAGGTTCAGGTGAAACTGTAATGGCTGCGGGTGAGGGCTCTGTAGGGGATATTAAGGCTCAGATTAACAACCTTTACAGCGAACTTAAGTCTTTGATTGGAGACGGTGAATTTAATGAGACTGCAGGAAAAGCTTTTGGTTCATCGGAAAATACAACCGAGGGCTTTGGTGGGAATGATGGCAATTCGTTAAACGGTAATGCATTGAACGGTAACGGGTTAAAAGATAATACATTTGCCCACGATGTGCTTCGGGATAATAACTCTGACAGTGTGTTGAATAATATGGCGGATAACGCTAAAAACAGCGCCGGGAATAAAGCATTATACGAAAAAACTCTGGATACCGTTAATAAAGCCATCGACCTGTTTTTAAAAACAAATGACAGCGAAGCTGTACGTGATATACTTAGTAATAAAGATGTGTTAAAGGTCTTTAAAGAACTTCTTATGGATGAGAGAAGTATCCCGGCGGAGGATGTTAAAGACAAGGAGAATATAAAGAAGTTCTACGAGGATATAACAAAGCAGCTTAAAGATATTTCTGATATACTTACCAAGAATAACAGAACCGATTCACCTGTTTTTACTGCGGTTGAAAATATGTCAAGAAATCTTGACTTTTTAAATCAGATAAATCATATGTTTTCCTATGTGCAGCTTCCCTTAAAGATGAATGATTCCTATTCCGAGGGAGAACTTTATGTATTTACGGACAAGAAGAGTCTGGCGGCCTTTGACGGAAGGTTAAGCGCCTTGCTGCATTTGGATATGGAGCACCTGGGCAATGTTGACGTATATGTCACATTGGAGAATGAGAAGGTATCCACCAATTTTTATCTGGCAGATGACAGTACTTTGGATTTGATTAACGATCACATAGGAATCCTCAACGAAAGACTGGCAAATAAGGGATATGACCTCAGTGTCGATTTAAGCGTTAAGGATATAACGGAAAGCGACAACAGTGGCATAAAGCCTGTTTTAAACTCTATTGAGAAAAGCGTGCCCATTCAAATGAGAGCATTTGATGTAAGGACTTAAATTATGAGTGACAGTGAAAAGAAGATCAAACAGGCCATTGCTCTTGAATACGATCCCGATGATGCGGCTCCCAAAATAATCGCAACCGGTAAAGGGCCGGTGGCCGAAAGGATAATTGAAAAGGCTAAGGAAAGCAAGGTCCCTGTTCACAGAGACGATTCCCTTGCGGAAGCTTTGTCGCGCCTTGAAATCGGGGACTATATCCCGCCGGAACTCTATGAAGTGGTGGCAGAGATACTGGTATTCGTAGACTCTATGGACAAGATTAAGAGCAAACTGAAGTAAAATAGGGGGATAAATGAATAAAAGACAGCTGGGGGGAGAAAAGGAACAGATTGCTGCCGGCTACCTTACACAACGGGGGTTTGTGGTTAAGGAAATGAATTACAGAGTAAGGCAGGGAGAGATTGATATCGTGGGGATGGACCAAGATACCTTGGTGTTCTGCGAAGTAAAATACCGAAAGACCAACAAGGCGGGCTTTGCAGCAGATGCCGTCACGGCAAAGAAAATCAGAAATATCTGCAGAGTATCAAACTTCTACAGAATGTACCATCAAATCCCATTAAATACAGGGATAAGATACGATGTGATCGCCATAGATGACGACAAAATAAACTGGATCAAAAACGCATTCTCTTATTTAGGGTGAGGGTGCCAAAGTTGGAGGGCTTATGGTAAATATACTTGTTTGTGATGATGACAAAGAGATTGTTGACGCCATAGAAATATATCTTAATCAGGAAGGCTTTAATGTATTTAAGGCATACGACGGTAACGAAGCAGTGGAAATGATAGAAAAAGAGGATATCAAGCTTCTTATCATGGATATTATGATGCCGGGCCTTGACGGCATTAGAGCCACTTTAAAAATAAGGGAGACCAGCACCCTGCCCATTATTATCCTTTCCGCAAAGGGAGAGGATTCCGATAAGATTCTGGGACTTAACGTGGGGGCTGACGATTATATAGCAAAGCCCTTTAACCCACTGGAACTTGTGGCAAGAGTTAAGTCAAATATAAGAAGATATACTTCCTTGGGAAGTATCATCAATGAGAGTAAACTCATTTACAGAGTAGGTGGACTTGTGGTCAACGATGAGAACAAAACTGTTTATGTGGATGACGAGCCGGTAAAGCTTACCCCCATTGAGTACAATATTCTTTTCCTTCTTATAAAGAATCCCGGCAAGGTATTTTCCATCAACGAGATATATGAGAATATTTGGAACGAAAATGCCATAGGTGCGGACAATACTGTTTCTGTACATATCAGGCATATACGTGAAAAAATAGAGATAAACCCCAAGGAGCCCAGATATTTAAAGGTTG
>JAILPU010000162.1 GCA_024699395.1 Lachnospiraceae bacterium
TGGAGGCTATTAAGAAAAACGATCCCCAACTTGCGGAAAAGCTTGCTCATGAGCATATAATCAATGCATATGAGAATATTTTAAAAAATGGTGTCGTGGAATCATATGACAACAGACAGGAAGGAAATACCAATGGAAAAAATAATGATGAAAACCCCTCTCGTTGAGATGGACGGGGATGAAATGACAAGAATTCTGTGGCAGATGATTAAGGATGAGCTTATCACTCCTTACGTGGATCTTAAGACAGAATATTACGATCTCGGACTTGAAAACAGAAATAAGACATCGGATCAGGTTACTGTGGATTCCGCCAATGCTACTTTAAAATACGGTGTAGCTGTTAAGTGTGCCACCATCACACCCAATGCCGCTCGTATGGAAGAGTACGATCTTAAAGAGATGTGGAAGAGCCCCAACGGTACCATCAGAGCTATTCTTGACGGAACTGTTTTCAGAGCTCCCATCCTTGTTAACGGAATCGTGCCTTACGTTCAGAACTGGACAAAGCCCATCACCATCGCAAGACATGCTTACGGTGATGTTTACAAAAACTGTGAGATGAAAATTCCCGGAGCAGGTAAAGCAGAGCTGGTATTTACCGATGAAAAGGGAGAGACCAGAAGCCTTATCCATGAGTTTAAAGGCCCCGGAATCCTTCAGGGAATCCATAATACCGAGGAGTCCATTTCAAGTTTTGCAAGATCATGTTTCTCATATGCTTATGAGACAGGTCAGGATCTGTGGTTCTCCACCAAAGATACCATTTCCAAGAAGTACGATCACACCTTTAAGGATATTTTCGCAGAGATTTATGAAAATGAGTACAAGGCAAAATTCGAAGAGAAGGGTATCACCTACTTCTATACTCTTATAGATGATGCCGTTGCCAGAGTTGTAAGATCCGAGGGCGGCTTTATCTGGGCTCTTAAGAACTACGACGGCGACGTTATGAGTGATATGGTGGCAACCGCTTACGGCGATCTTTCCATGATGACTTCCGTACTTGTATCACCTAAGGGCGTTTATGAATACGAGGCAGCTCACGGTACTGTTCAGCGTCTCTATTACAAGCATCTTAAGGGTGAAGAGGCTTCCACCAACTCCATCGCAACTATTTTTGCTTGGACAGGGGCTCTTAAGAAGAGGGGAGAGCTTGACGGTATCGACAGCCTTGTTAAGTTCGCTGAAACTCTTGAGAAGGCTTGTATTAAGACAGTTGAGGATGGCAAGATGACCAAGAGCCTTTCTCTTATCAGTACCTGCAAGAATCATGTTATCTTAAACAGCCTTGATTTCATCAAAGCAATCAGAGAAACCCTTGATTCTTTGCTGTAAACAGAAAACATTAATCCCAAGCGAGGATAGTCAACAACCGGATTTTGGGATAAAAAATGTAGCATTAGATGCAATAGTTTAAATTAGCCAAACAGTATAAATAGATTATTTTGTTTGCAAAATAAGTATAAATAAAACCGGCGAACGCGTTACCTGCGATTGCCGGTTTTTGTGGCACATGTTGTTTAGGTTACAAATATATTTCCAACCTTTAATATCACATGCTTAATGTTTCCCACAATTCCATGAGCTCATTGAGCTCGGCTTTTATTTTGTCCTGTTCTTTGCAAAGATCCATAAGTTTAAACATTTGGGTAGCAATTTCACTGTCGGTCATTTTGGTTTCGATTTCCGCAAGCTTTGCTTCCAACACTTCAATCCTGTCTTCGCATTTTTTGAGATCGTTTTCTTTTTTTCGCTGTTTTGCCTGTTCTTCTTTCTGCTTTTTCCAGTCTGCTTTCTGAGCGGTTTCCTCTGTCTTTACCTCACAAACCTTGCGTTCTGTGTTACCGGAATTGGAGAGGATATCACATTTTTCCAGATAATAATCATAATTTCCGATGTAATTAATAAAGCCCTTATCCTTTAACTCCAGTATTCTTGAAGCGGTTTTGTTGATGAAGTATCTGTCGTGGCTTACGTACAGCACAGTGCCTTCGTAGGAATTAAGGGCATCCTCAAGAATTTCCTTGGAGATTATATCAAGATGGTTGGTGGGCTCGTCCAGTATTATAAAATTGGATTTGGAAAGCATAAGTTTTGCCAGGGAGAGACGTCCCTTTTCTCCGCCGGAGAGATCGCTTGTGAGCTTAAATACATCATCCTGAGTAAAGAGGAAAGCAGCGAGAGTGTTTCTTATCTGCGTGTTGTTGAGATAAGGGTAATCATCGGATATCTCGTCAAACAAGGTCTTATCGCCGCTTAAAAGCTGCTGCTCCTGATCGTAATAACCGATCTCTACATTTGTGCGGAGACTAAAAGCGCCTTTATCCTGTCTTGCTGAGCCTGTAAGAATCTTTAGAAGGGTGGTTTTACCTGTTCCGTTTGCTCCGATTATGGCTACATGCTCACCCTTTTTAATCTCAAAAGATGCGTCCTCAAAGAGTACCTTGTCCCCGTATTGCTTTGAAAGGTTTCTTACGGATAAAACGTCTTTTCCGCTTTCCTTGTAGGGAGTGAGCTTTATTTTCATTTCCTGATTAAGTTCTTTGGGCTTTTCCACAACCTCTATTTTGTTTAAGAGCTTTTCGCGGCTTTCCGCACGCTTTATAGATTTTTCGCGGTTGAAGGATTTTAACTTTTCAATAACCGCTTCTTCGTGCTTTATCTGGGCCTGATTGTTGAGATAAGCCTTCATTCGAGTATCGTTAATGATCTTTTTCTGACGTATGTATTCCGAATAATCACCTTTAAAAATAAGGGCCTTGGAATTCTCAATCTCCATTATCTTGTTGCAGATTTTATTTATAAAATACCGGTCATGGGAGACGGCAAGAACTGCTTTTTTATAATTGGAAAGATATGTTTCAAGCCAGCTTACGCTGTTTAAATCCAGGTGGTTGGTGGGCTCGTCAAGGATTATAAGATCCGGGTTTGACAGAAGTATTTTTCCCAAGGCAACACGGGTTTTTTGACCGCCGGAGAGGGTGGAAACTTTTTTTGCAAATTCCTCCTCCTTAAAACCAAGACCCTTTAAGATGCCTGTGAGCTCCGATTTGTATGAATAACCGTCATTTTGCTCGTAATGGTGAAGAGTGTCGTTGTAAAGTTTGCACAGGTTTTCGTATTCCTCGCCTGTGGTGTTTTTCATTTGCTTTTCCAGCTCGCGCATCTTTTTCTCGTCTTCAAAAAGATATGCCTTAACCATGGACATCTCTTCATAGATGGTATTGGAAAGGTCAAGGGTGTCGTTCTGAGCAAGATATCCTATATTAATATCTTTTGAAAAAACAACCGTTCCCGAACTCGGAGTAAGATTTCCCATGATAATCTTTAAAAGAGTGGATTTGCCGGCACCGTTGATGCCAACGATACCAATCTTATCATTGGACTCCATGTTGAAAGTTATATTGTCGAGTACTGTATTTTCACCGAAACTTTTCGATATTTTTTGACATGAAAGGACCATAAAAACCTCACAGATAGCTTTATTTTTCATATTTTACCTTTAAGAAATGTGAGTGTCAATTCCTTGACATGTTTTTGACGTAATGATAAAATTTTTTTTGTTTAAATACACAATTTTATGGGAAAAGGTGAATCGCTTGTGGAAGAAAAAGAAATATCACAGGCTGTGATCAGCAGGCTTCCGAGATACTTAAGATATCTTGACGATCTGAAAAATGAGGGCATCGAACGTATTTCCTCCAAGGAGCTCAGTAACCGTATGCATGTTACAGCTTCACAGATCAGGCAGGATTTCAATAATTTTGGCGGTTTTGGTCAGCAGGGATACGGATATAATGTTAATTATCTCTACAATGAGATATCCAAAATACTTGGTCTTAACAAGACTCATAATTTCATCATTGTTGGAGCCGGAAACTTAGGTCGGGCCCTGGGCGGTTACCTTAACTTTGAAAGGCGGGGATTCTATTTTCTTGGGATGTTTGATATAAATCCCGAGAGAGTTGGCACCAAGATAAGAGATGTTTCGGTTATGCACGTTGATGAACTCCAAGACTTTGTAAAGAAGAACAATGTGGACATCGCAGTGCTTACACTGCCCAAGAATTCTGCGGTTGAGGTTGCGGATGTGCTTGTTTCCTGCGGCGTCAAGGCTATTTGGAATTTTGCCCATGTGGATTTGAATGTCCCCGAGGATGTAATCGTTGAAAATGTCCATCTTTCGGACAGCCTTATGAAGCTTTCATACAATTTAAACTGTCATGAGATACTCAAAGAGGATTAAACATGAGCTGTATGGATGAAGAAAGCAAGAAAAAAGCTTTTGAAGAGGCATTAAAACATGTAAATCTTCCGGTTCTTACCCTTGATAACAAGTGGTACAGACTTCTTGACGAAGTGGGTAAGAAAAACGTTAAAGAAAAGGAAGAGGAGCTTAATACCCTCCTTAAACGTCAGGGAAAGCTCAATACAGAGATAAAAGCTATTAAGACTCTTAAAAAGAAGCTTTTAAATGAAATCGTTGAGAATGTGGATGAGAGTGATGTTAACGTAGGGGATAACCCCGAAGTTAAGGAAAAGAAGGCTTACATCGACGAACTCAATGAAAAGCTGGACGCATACGAAGATGAGAATCTGGAACTTCCCAGACAGATAAATGAGATCAATCACGACCTTATGATGGATACCATAGAACGCTGTTACGATATTATGAAGGATAACTCCGAGGAGATAGCCAAAACGGCGGAATGGGTAACATCTATAAGGATTGAATTAAAAAAACGGCTTATAAACAAGCAGGAGATGGAACAGAAAAACCAGGATATTTATTCATATATGCATGATATCTTCGGGCCTAACGTGGTGGATCTTTTTGATATGACATATGATCCTGAGAATAAAAATGGTGATTCCAACAAATCATAAAGCATGTCATAACGGACATGCTTTGTTTTTAGGATGAAACATTTATGCAATACAATATAGTATTGCACATTTCTATTCTCATGTGTATGTGCTTTCTCAGATTGACTGTGTTACAAAAACAAAATAAACGAATTGTGGGTCACACGATTATATGAAATGGGGATATTGGTGGGTCACAGAGTTCAATAATTTGACAATATATAACGCGGGTGGTTACAAATAATGAAATATATAGTTACTGCGGATGAGATGAAGAGGTATGACGAATATACCCAAAAGGAATTGGGGCTTGACCGGGAAACTTTGATGCTTCGGGCGGCTGATTCCGTATATGATGTTATCTGCACAAAATGTAATGGATTAAAGGTGCTTATTGCCTGCGGAAGCGGTAATAACGGAGGGGACGGATTCGTTCTCGCAGCACTCCTTAAAAACGGTGGCTTCGACGTTTCGGTGCTTGATGCTTCTTTTGGTCATACCCAAAGCCCTATGAGAAAAATTAAGGCTAAAGCTTGTTATGATTTGGGAATTACGCTTTGCAATTCTTTGGATTTTTCACATAAGGAATATGATATTATCATAGATTGCATATTCGGCGTGGGCTTAAACAGAGGTCTTGATAATGATTATATAGAGCTTGTTGACAGATTAAACAATTTAAAAGGAATTAAGATAGCAGTAGATATACCCTCCGGTCTTAGTGCCACAACCGGAAGAATTATGGGCAATTGCTTTAAAAGTGATTATACCGTGACCTTCGGATTTTTAAAAAGAGGATTTTTGTCAAAAGAGGGAAGCCTTTATTCCGGCAAAGTGATTCTTAAGGATATCGGAATTAACGAAAGGGCTTTTGACAATATGGTTCCCGAAGCATTTTACTATGATGAGAATCCCAAAGAACTTTTGCCTGCAAGGGACCCTTTCGGAAATAAGGGGACTTTCGGTAAAGTTCTTATAATAGCGGGAAGCTTTAATATGGCAGGCTGTGCTGTATTGTGCCAAAAAGCCGCATATAGGGCAGGCGCCGGGATGGTTAAGATTTTGTCTTCTTCTGAAAACAGGATTATTATACAGACGGCGGCTCCTGAGTGCCTTTTTGAAGGAATTGAGGAGGCTGACCTTGATAAAAACCTTTCCTGGGCCGACTCTGTTGTTATGGGACCGGGAATGGGCACAGACAGCAAGGCGAAAGAGGTTCTTTTAAAAGTTCTTAATTCCCCTGTTAAAAAACTGGTTCTTGATGCCGATGCACTTAATATGCTGGCAACCAACGATTTAGATTGTAAAAAATATTTTAAGGATAAAAAAGTAATCCTTACTCCCCATCAAAAGGAGCTGGCAAGATTCTTTAAGGAAAATGAGATTTGCGGTAACCCTTATGAAGACGGAAGGAAGCTGGCAACAGAAACGAATGCTGTTGTGGTTTCAAAGGATGCCAAAACAGTGGTTACCGACGGCGGATATCATAATTACATCAACATGTCGGGAAACAGCGGCATGGCGGTTGCGGGAAGCGGAGATGTGCTTTCGGGAATCATCGGAGCCTTCTTTGCAGTGATGGAGGATACCTTTAAGTGTGCGGCGACTGCGGTCTATGTTCACGGTCTTAGCGGTGATTATGCCGCAAAATTAAAGAGCGAGAGATCTGTTATGGCCGGTGATATAGCTGATTCTCTTTGCAGGATTATATAACAATCCGGAAAGGAATAGAAAATATGGAGGA
>JAILPU010000210.1 GCA_024699395.1 Lachnospiraceae bacterium
GGTGGTTTCGGGAAAACAGACCGGAGGAAGAGGCCGAAGAGGAAGAAGCTTTTTTTCGCCCAAGGGAACAGGAATATATTTAAGTTTTATTTTCAGTCCCGATATGAAGGATTTTAATCCCGGGGAAGTGACCTGCAGGGCTGCGGTGGCTGCCTGTCTCGCCATTGAAGCCTGCCTTGATGTGAAACCAAAGATCAAGTGGGTTAACGACATCTACGTGGATGACAGAAAGGTGGCAGGTATACTTACGGAGGCCAGAGTAGACTTTGAAACCGGTGTGCCCACGAGAGTTGTGGTGGGTATCGGATTTAACGTATATGTGCCCGAAGGGGGATTCCCCGAGGAACTGTCCCAGGTGGCGGTCGCTTTGACAGATACGAAAAGCTTTAATTTGAGAGCCCGTATCGGAGCTGAATTTATTAGCCTTTTCAGGAAATTTACGGATTCCCAAGACAAAGAGTTTGTGCTTTCTAAATACAGGGAGCGTTCCTTCCTGGAGGGAAAAGAAATTATGGTTTTGTCAGGAGATGACAAAAGACCTGCGGTGGCCGGAGGAATCGGGGATGATTTTTCTCTTGAAGTTACTTATGAAAATAAGGAGACAGAGAGACTCACAGCCGGTGAAGTAAGTATTGTACCCAAGAAAGGAAATGTAACAAAATGAATAACAAAGATAACAAAATAAAAACATTGGATATTGTTTATATCGCTATGGGAGCGGCGCTTATCACCATTTGCTCCTGGATCAGTATTCCCTTTACGGTGCCCTTTACATTGCAGACATTCGGCGTTTTTGCCGTTCTTGTGATAATGGGAGGCTTAAGGGGCTTGATTTCCATACTGGTATATATTTTAATGGGATTGGTAGGGGTGCCTGTTTTCTCGGGATTTAAGGCAGGCCCCGGAGTGCTTTTCGGAAATACCGGAGGATATATCCTTGGTTTTGTAATTATCGCTTTGCTTTATCTTATCTACGAAAAGGCCTTTGCAAAGCACAAAAATAAAATCATGGAAATTGCGGTACTTGTGCTGGGCTTGATTTTGTGCTATGTTTTTGGCACATTGATGTTTGTAATGCTCTACAGCAAAAATGTGGGAGCGGTTTCAATCCAAAAAGCCCTAAAGTGGTGCGTCATTCCCTTTATCGTTCCCGATCTTATTAAACTTTTTCTGGCGCTTACTTTGGGCAAGCGCCTTGCGCCCCTTGTCAGGAACCGGGATTGATGTGAGCATTTACAGCATTATGACTACCGTGTATTGCTCGGCAATATCGTGGCAAACACAGAACTGGCATGAACACAGACTCAGCGTGAACACAGAGTGCCGGTTAATTATATTTAATAAGTATAAAAGAGGATTAAAATTGGAAAAAAAGGTTATCACCCAATACGAGCAGTGCGTGGATTATATCAATGATATTCCCAAATTCACATCCAAGCATTCCATCGAGGATACGGTGGAGTTCCTTACGTATCTCGGGAATCCGGATGTGGGAATGAATATTATCCATGTTGCCGGAAGTAACGGAAAAGGTTCAGTTTGTGCATATTTAAGATCCATGTTAGAGGAGGCGGACAAAACAGTCTGCCTCTTTACTTCACCTCATCTCGTGGACATCAGAGAACGATTTATCGTAAAAGGACATATGATATCTTCGGAAAAATTTTTGCAGGCTTTCCTGCAGATTTATGATGCGGTGTTCTCTTATAATAATGAAAACAACAGAGAAAACATGGAATTTTACCATCCCACCTTCTTTGAATATCTTTTCTTTATGGCAATGCTTATATTTAAGGAAGCGGATATGGACGTGGTGATTCTTGAAACCGGTCTGGGAGGTTTACTGGATGCTACCAATTCCGTGAGAAAAAAAGCTCTTTCGGTTATTACGGGGATAAGTCTGGAGCATACGGAATATCTTGGGAATACTCTCCAAGAAGTAGCCTTTCAGAAGGCGGGAATCATAAAAAACGGGTGCAGATGTGTTTTTGCGGACAGAGAAAAAGAAGTTTCCGAGGTATTTATCAAGGTGTGTGAGGAACAAAAGGTGCCTTACAGAGCTGTAGACACCTCAAAGTGCATTGTGGGTGATATAGAAACAAATTTTGATTCGAAAACCATTGCTTTTTCATTACGTACTGTTTATTATGGTATTGTTGGGTGTCTTTTGCCCACAAATGCGCTTTATCAGGCGCAAAATGCGGCAGTTGCCGTGGCGGCTTTTGAGGAATTTACTCAGGGAAAAGAGGACGTTTCGGCCATTCAAAAAGGCCTTTTGAAATGCAAATGGGCAGGGCGAATGGAGGAAGTTTGCGAGGGAGTTTTTCTTGACGGCGCACACAACGATGACGGCATAAGGGCACTTCTTGAAACCGTTAAAGCCGACGGCTGCAGGGGAAGGAGAATTCTCCTTTTCAGTGTTGTATCCGATAAGGATTACAGGTCCATGGCGGACAGGATAAAGAAAAGTAACCTTTTTGATTCGGTTTACATAGCCCCCATGGACAATAAAAGGGCGCTGGACTTGGATACTCTGCAGAAAGTTTTCAATATTGATAAAGCCAATTGCTACACCGGCGTTAAGGAAGCATATAGGTATCTTAAAAGCATCCGAAAGCCAAAAGATCATTTATATATAACGGGGAGTCTGTATCTTGTGGGTGAAATAAAGGGGTATGAGGTACAGTCATAAGCGGAGGAATACATGCTGAATTTTGAAGAAGAATTAAAAAAATTTCATCCCAGTCTTGAGATTGACGAGGCGGAGGAAGCCATATACAATCAGGATCTTACCGACATGGCAGATCTTTTGGTAAATCTTGTAAAAGAATCCGAAAAAAAAGAAGCAGATAAGTAGGAGGTAGGTCATGTTTTGCTACAACTGTGGCTGTAATCTGTCGAAACATGATTTTTGCACTTCCTGCGGAGTCGATGTTTCTTTATATAAGAAGATAATGGCGACGTCCAACCTTTTATACAATGAGGGTCTTGAAAAAGCAAATGTCAGGGACCTTACCGGCGCCGTTAATTCACTTAGACACAGCTTAAAATTTAACAAGAACAATATTGAGGCAAGAAACCTTTTGGGACTTGTCTATTTTGAGATGGGTGAGTATGTTGCCGCTCTTAATGAGTGGGTTATAAGTAAGAACATGC
>JAILPU010000256.1 GCA_024699395.1 Lachnospiraceae bacterium
ATCAAGAATTCCATTATTTTAAATGATGTATATATCGGCGACAATTCCTATATTGAGAATTGTATTATAGAGACGGGTTCAACTATCAGCACCAATTCCAGATATGTGGGGGAACAGGGCGTGCGGATAGTGGTGGAGCGAAAAGACCGCTATATCATTTGAACTTAAAAACTGTCAGGTACAATTCGGCTCATAACCGGATTGTACCTTTTGTTTTGTGGCGAGGCTTTGTGTTGTGGTTACGCAGGTACAGATGCATGGATTGTGGTGATGCAACTGAGTTGATACAGAATAACAGATTTTGATGATGCAGTTAGGTTAAAACATATGCAAGGCTGTTGTGATGATGCAATTTCATTGGTACAGCTGAATGAATTGAGCTAATGCAGGTACGTTGGTACTGATTCACGGATAATGGCAGCAGGACTAATATACAATCCGTCTACGATGTAGACCAACAGTGAAAAAATTGTATGTTATCATGATGAACAGTCCGGGGATAATATAATAATTAATTACAGAAAAAACGGTTGTTGGACCGGTTAAAAGAAAATGGAATATTTAGAAGGAAAATTCCCGGTGAGTAGGCCTGCAATGGGGCAGCTTATATTTAAAAATACCGGAAAATATTTAGATAAAAAAACCAAACCCTTCGTGGAAGCGGCGGATGCAGACAGTGTTAACAGGCTGTTTGAAGCGGCAGAAGAAAGACTTTGTTTCTTGAGGGATAATCTTGCAGGTACTTTGAAGGACGCGGGGGAGGACATACTGGATTCCCATATTATGGTTCTTAAGGATCCCGTCCTTTCTAAGAAGATTTCAGAGAACCTTGAGACCTCAATGAAAATGGAGGAGGCAGTGGCAAAAGCCTGCGACAGTTTTATTGATCGAATCAAGGATAGTGATGATGAATATATAAAAGAAAGAGCAGAGGATGTAAAAGAGATAAAGACGCTCTTACTTAGTCTTATCAATGAAACAAATGACAACGGTGTCATTAGAAACTGCAAAGGAATTTGGGTATATGAAGAGGAGCCTCCCATATACGATCTTCTTCAGGGGGACGCCGGACTTTTAAAAGGTGTGGTGTGCAAAAGACTTAATGAACTGTCTCATGCCGCCATAGTTCTTAAAAATATGAATATGCCGGTCTTTGTAAGTGACGATTCTTTGGGAACTTTGAAAGGAAGAAAGCTGTACGGGTATTTTGATACCAAAAGTAACAGGCTTTACTATTCGGAGGATGAAGAACTTGTAAAAGAAGAATATGGTAAGTTTTTGGAAAATTATGACGAAAGTGTCATAAACTTGGAGCGTGAGGATATAGATGATTTATTAAATTCCTGTGAGGGATGTCCGAAGATATCTTTGAGCGTTTCATCAGTTGATGAGATTAAAAATAATATTTCAAAGGTCGGTAACGGTGTGGGGCTTTTCAGAAGCGAGATGTTATTCATGACTTCAAAGGATGCGCCCTCGGAGGATTACCAGTTTGAGATTTATAAAGATGCATTGATAAACGCCAAGGGTCAGAGAGTGGTTATCAGGACAATGGATGTGGGGTTTGACAAGCCGGCAATGTTTTTACAAAATGAAAACAGAGACGGAAAGCTTGATAATCTTCGGGGAGTGGCTGTAAGCCTTTATTTTCCCGGACTTTTCAGGACACAGCTCAGGGCACTTTTAAGGGCATCGGTTTACGGAAAGCTTTGCATACTTTTTCCCATGATATTGGATGAACATCAGGCAGAAGAGATCCTTAAGACAGTGGAGTATGTAAAGAAGGAACTTGAGAATGAGGATGTCAAATATGACATCAACGTCAATTTAGGCGCCATGCTTGAGACTGCTTCTTCAATTGAAAACTGTAAGAAAATAGCAAGGGGATTTGATTTTGTCAGTATAGGGACTAACGACCTTTCTCAGGATTTGTACCGTTGTGAAAGAGGAAGTAACGCCCTTGAGGATATGATATGTAAGGAACCTAAGAGGCTGGTGCATGCTGTAAAGAAAGTATGCGACGATATGAGCCCCTCGGGGAGAGAGGTCTGTGTCTGCGGAGAAACCTTGTGGGTTCGGGGACTTTTTGAAGAACTGTGCAAAGCAGGTGTTTCATCCTTCGCAATAGGAAGCGCAAACCTCGGTAAGGCTTTTACTAAAATTACAGAGATTAATAAGGGTTCGGAGGGGATTTCGTAACATGAAAAAGGTTAAAAATAAGAGAATAGGTCCTGTGCTTCAGGTGATGACAGTTTTCCCGCTGGTATTGTGTGCGGTGCTGGTTTATATTTTCGGATCCATTTCTTTTAAAAAGACTATTTACAAAGAGGTGGAGAAGGAACTTAAAAATGTATCCCAGGTTGTAACATTAACAGATTCTGTTTTGTATCCCGGAACATATCATTTGGAAGAGACGGATAACGGCGGGTATGCCCTTTATAAAGGAGACAGAGATATTACCGGGATGAATGAAATCGTGGATGCGGTCAAGGAAAGGACCGGTCTTGAGGTGACTTTGGTGTATGGTGACACGAGGATACTTACCACCATCACCGATAAGAGCGGAAACCGCATAGTGGGAAGCGGCATTCCCGATTCCCTTGTGAATGAGATAAAGAACAGCGCAGAACCTGTTTTTTACAAAAGGGTATATATCGGAACCAAAAGCTACTTTGCCTGTTACGATCCAATTGCCAAAGCACAAGATGACACAACTGTCGCAATTGCAGTGGCAAAGCCCTGCGATAAAGTTGACAGATCCGTGGAACAGTCTTTGATTCCTTTTATATATGCGGATCTTATCGCGGTTGTTGTGGCGGTGGTTATAATGTTCCTTTATACAGGAAGGCTTTCCAATTTCATCGGAAAGCTTAGAGTATTCCTAATGGAAATAGCGGAGGGAAATTTCTCTGCCAAGCTTGATTCCACTGTTTTGGAGAGAGAGGACGAATTCGGTGATATCGGTCGGTCCGCGGTCAGGATGCGAACATCCCTAAAAACCCTTATAGAGAATGATGCTCTGACGGGTCTCCTTAACAGAAGAAGCGGAGAGAACAGATTAAAACAGCTTATGGTGGGTAAAAAAGCAGGGGGATCAAGCTTCTGCGTATCCATGTGCGATATAGACTTTTTTAAGAGTATTAACGATACTTACGGTCATGACGCCGGTGATGAGATTCTTAAAACCGTGGGACGGCTTATGTCCGAGACCATGCATAATATAGGATTTGCTTCCCGATTCGGGGGTGAGGAGTTCTTACTTGTATTTGATAAAGCAGATATAAAGACTGCCTATGCAACGTTGGTTGGATTCCAGGAAAGATTAAGGAATACTGTTGTAAAACGAAATGAAGACGAGATTCGCGTCACTATTTCCATAGGCCTTGTGGAAGGAAACAGTGATGACAGCGACGCCTTACTAAAGAGCGCCGACGACAAACTCTACCTTGCCAAGAACAGCGGCCGAGACCGAATTGTAACCTAATATGAATGAACAAAGAAAAAGGAATCCGTTCGGGATTCCTTTTTCTCTTTTCATCAATGCAGTCAGCCACTTTCGCTATAATTTGGGGTTTCGGTAGCAAAAAAAGTCAATGTCTACTTGCTTTTGCGCTTATGGAACAACAGAGAGGGAGGAACGAGGGGGTGATGATTACTGTACGTTTTCTACAGAGCAAATAGTCATCGCGTCATTAACAGTCAACACGCCCCAGGCTTTTTTGTTTGCAGGAGATGCAGGCGGGATAAAGGTAGCTTTTGTTATGATACTGCTTTTTATCTTGCCAAGGTTTGTTATGCAATACCCTTCGCGTGCTTCAAATCCAAACATTTTACTTCCTACAAACTTGCCTGCATTGCTGGCGAAGCCACCGAGAGTTGATATGGCAACTGCATCCAAAAGTTCGGGAACCATTGTAAAATAGCAAGCAAGAACCAGCATCTCTCTTTGAGGTGTCTTAAGTATTTTTTGGACTTCATCTTTGACTGATTTTGCAAGTTCTGTAACATCGGATTGTTTCTTTTTAACAGATACGCCAAATGCAGATGCATAATTACCCAGAGAACCTTCATTATAGTTCTTGAACTTCGTTCTGATATCGGAAGCGATGATTACTTTTGGCGTATCTTCATCAATCATCATTTTAGCAATAAGATAGTCATTAACTGTCACGCAGTTATCCTTACAAACAGAAAGAATGCTATCAAGTGAAGGACCTTCAAAACTTAAAATATTACGTACTATATTTTGCTTTGAATTAAATTCTTTCTCAAAATCAAGATACTCGTCATAACTTACCTTATGTCCTTCCTTGCCCCACTTTTTGTTTGCATCTTTGATAATGATATTACTTATAAAACCAAGTTCGCTTCCTTTGGGAAGATCACTTATACTCTCAATCAGCCTTTCTTCAGAAAATATAGGCTCTATACCTTCTGAATAATACGCCGCGAATTCTTCCATTAACATTAGCAGACCCCTTCCGTCACACAAAAGATGATGTGCGACAAAAAGAATTTTAAAACTGTCAGTTGATGGATAAACAAATACCTTGATAAGGGCTTCCTTTTGAACATTCCATCCGGATTTCGACACACTATTAAAGTCAGTATTCCAGTCTGTTCCTTCAATAACAGGTATTTCCAAGTTATCTTGCTTTTCATAGAAAATCATCCCTGTATTTTTCTCTTCCGATATCAGGCATACAAGTAAGGGATGCGCATTTTTAAGAACTTCTATACTCTGGTTTAATCGTTCCTTATTAAGCTCTTTACTGATATCAGCGATAATTCCGAAATGCATATTGGGACACATATAATGGGCTCTTTCAGAATACAGATATTTCTTGGTTGTCATGTGTTCAGTTCCCTTCTGTAGCCGAATCGACAAGTTCAATTATTCTCTCATTGATTTCATCATGCAGTTCATGATTTAATGCGTGTCCCGCATCTTCATAAAAAACTGCATCCATCCTGTTTTCAATAAGAAGTTCTTTGCCCCCAAGTTTCTGGAAGGGGTCCTTTTCACCCACGAGATAGGTTATCTTTTCCCTGATTGCATCGATTTCAGAAGGAGAAAATCCTTCTACTTTATGATATCCCATAGCTGCGTTGTTAAAGCCTTTAAGAATGCTCCCAAAATGTTCCATCACAACGGGATTTTCACAAAAT
>JAILPU010000293.1 GCA_024699395.1 Lachnospiraceae bacterium
TCTTCACTTTTCATCAATCTTGCACCAAATTTCCCACACATATTCTCAATTCTTCGCTGTGGTGGTTCTCTGAACATTGATATCATACTTTCCCTCCAGCCTGCCGGATATGGCAAGCTCTATAAACTCACCGTAGGGTACGGGATTCATTGTGGTTCCGGCAATGGATATATCGGTTAAACCCAGATTAAATAATTCGCTTTTCAGGGAAACCGCCTTATCTTCGGGAAGATATCCCAAACATTCCATTTCAAGAATATACTTCCTTGAGCACTGGTCAATTTCTGATTTAACTTCTAACAGCCTTATATTATCAACAAAACTTATAAGCACTGCTGCCATTGCCAGAATACACAACCCCGTTGAAATCAAATCTCCTATATTGCCGGATTCCTTTGATATTACGGCATTCTTCAATCGATATCGCATGTTATTCATCGTCCCGACAGGATATTTTTAGCCTGTTCCGTCATTGCTGTTATAAGTGTGGTTATAAAATTCTTAAGACTGTCCTTCATAACAACGCACAGTAACAAAGCAATGATACAAAGTCCCACTGTAACCAGTATTCCGTCCAGCCCCTCCTCCTTCTTGAAGGCTTTCTCCTTAATAAATCCTGCTGCTCTTGTAATTAAACCCATCATAGTAACTCTCCTCTCCAATCAATTTTCATTTTTCGTTTTAAAATCATCGTTCTAAATCATCATTCTAAAATCATCGTTCTAAAATCATCGTTCTAAAATCATCGTTTTAAAATCATCGTTCTAAAATCATCGTTCTAAAATCATCGTTCTAAAATCGTTGTTCCACAATCATCAATAAACAAATGTCTCTTCACACATCACAAAAAACTGTTTTGCATCATATAACCGATGCAGGCATACAATATAAGCCCCAATATAACCGTCAGCATAATAAGCTGATAAAAGGTAACCTTCCTGTCCAGACTGCTCTTTTTGGCTTTTGCCACATAGTTTTCCATATCCTTCACCTGACTTGCCAGATCGTCAAACAGTTCCACTGCCTGCCCCGATTCCAGCGCCTGAACCACGGTAATGCAAAGGCTGTCAATATAGGGGTTTTCGAATTTCTTCTGAAACACATCCAGCGCCCCCGCCACATCAGCCTTCATAAGAATATCTCCCGAAAGCTCATTTAAAGCATCCTTTATGCGGTTGTTTTTAACGTAAAAACAGCACTCCGAAAGAGCATCACTTAAATAAATACCTGCTTTAACCTGAACCATAAGGGCGTTATATATAATCCTTATATCGCTGAGCATTTCCCTGTTATCTGCCAAATTAAGATATATCACCAGTATAAAGGGCAGAATAAATGCCATAAGGCTTCCAAGAATCCCCATCCCCAAATTGACCCGGGATAAAACTCCGTACACAATACAGGCCATAAAGATACACACCGATAAAAAGCCTCCGGGAGTGAGATTCTTTTTAAAATGGTAATCCGCTCCTTTTCTCACAAGGAAATCCTTCAAGGATTCATACATCCCGGTTTTACTAACCTTAATCTTAAGCATGCCCCCGAATTCCTTAAAAGCCGCTGTTTTCCTTAGTCTTGATTCCTTATTCCCCCATATAAGCATAAAGAGAATAAATGCCGCACCAATGGCAAAAACAATCCGCCAATCCTTTAATTCAAGCAAAATCTCTCTTATCTGTGACTCCATCCGTCACCCCCTTCTCTACACGTTCTTCCCAAGGTCCAACAAAAACTTCACCAGGATAAATACAATAATCCCCACACCGACCCTGCCCGGAATGGTCTGAAACAGAATCGCCCAAATATTTACTTCAATCATCTCATTTACCAGAACAAGGCTTATAAGGCTCATAAGCATAAGCAATATCATATTTATCCCCGCTTCCAGCATCAGCCCCTTATTTTCCGACAGGCTCTTTAAATAATCCCTTACGCTTCTCTTATCCGCAGCGACCAGTGCTTTTAAATCCCCGCTGTAACGAAGTCCCGCTTCGATATTTCTCACGATCATCCCAAACTGTTCGTTTTCAATGCGATCGTTCATCATAAGAAGGGCCTGGGACACGTCTCCCGTGGTAAGAGCCTCGTAATAACACATATCAAGAACCGTTCTTAAAGGCTCAGACATATATCTGGAAACATTGCCGATAATGGAAGCAAGCTCCCCTGTGGTGATACTGTAATTACCCATAAACTCCATAAATCTTATAAGTTCCCTGTCCACCTTTTTGTAATTGGCATTTCTTAAAAGAGTAAGGATAACATATTCGGTAAAGAAAAAAACACCTACAGCCAACGCAAACACTTTAACGGAAATCAAACACAAAAGAGACATTCCACTCACAGCCACCATGTTCCACATAACAAACATTTCCGGTGTAAGTCCGGGAAACCTTAAACTTAGCCCTGTGTAAGCAAGCATCCTCATAAGCCCCATACCGAGGCTCCCTGAGTTTTCGGAAAGCGACAGCTGTCTCCTTAAAGCAAGCTGCCTCTGTCTACCCTTTCTGTCCAGACTGTATTTCGTTTCCTGAAGGATATGAAGGATCCTTCTTTTGTCCCATATTCCGTAAAAGATTAGAAAAAAGCCCACAAACAGTAATACAAATACTCCTGTTTTCACCTAACACCCCCTCTTAAACAACTCATTAAACTCCAGGGCTTTCTTTTCCTCGTTCCAACCCAGGTTCTCATATATTTCCATGACTTTGTATTTTTTCATAAATACCACGGTTTTAAAGCAGTCCATCATTCGCATAAGCTCGTCTCTTCTGTAACCGCTCTCGTACATGGCATAGTCCACCAGCTTATTAATGGCCTTTGTGGCTCCCGGGGCATGAATGGTGGCAGCACATATCTGCCCCGTGTATGCGGCATTTAAAAGATACAGCGCCTCCGCCCCCTTAACCTCGCCTATTATGAAAAAATCCACGTCCATGGTAAGTCCCGCTATGCTTATCTGTTTGAGATCGTAATTAACCTTGCTTTCCCCCGAACCCGGAAGGGAATGGAGAAACATCATATCGGGATGAAACATTGTGGTGAGCTCGTCGGCCTGCTGGGTCACGAGAACCGCCATCTGATCCGGTATGGTTTCCTTTAACGCATTTAGAATGGTTGTTTTTCCGGAAGAATTACCGCCGCATATAAGAGTTGAACCCTGTCCGAAGCGCTCTATCAAAAGCCTCGCGCAGTCTTCCTCCATCATCCCCTTCTCTATAAGGAGCTTCATACCGGGAAAATTCTTGGGAACTTTTCTTATACACAGATAAGGCTCGGAATAGGTATTTACCAAAGGCATGGAAAGAGTAAACCTCAATATGAAATCATCATTACTCTCATTGTCGGTAAATCTCTGAATGGCATTCAGGTTGGAAATATTCACCTGATTTCTGGTGGCCACATAATCAATAAACTGCCTGTACTCCTTGGAGGATGAAAATCTTAAACCACTGTCCATCCTCTCTCCCAGCCGCTTTACCCTTATATTGTCATAGGACACCACCCTTATATCCGAAATCTCCGGATCTTCAATCAAAGGAGAAAGAAGAGAATACCCAAAGATATATTCCTCGAATTTCTTTAAAAGCGCCTTGGTCTCCCTTGAAGGCATATTAAATTCATCATTTATATGGTCCTCCACTTCCCTAAGGAACTCCTCTCTGGATATCTCGTTTTTCTTCATCCTGATAAGACTTCCCTGCTTGGAAGTAATATAATCGTCCACAAGCTGCCGCAATTTGCCGCTATCGCAATAAGCGTCAGTTATCTCCGTATAACTCACCCCTTTCATTCTTTAATTCAATTTTGTCACACAAATACGCCGTACCAAATATGCTCGGACAGTTGCGTATTTTCTGACCCAACCGCACCTCTTACAGTGCCGCAATACAGCTCTGTAAACTGCAGACGGTCCCATATTTTCTTTAAAAAATGCAACACAAAAAAACGTAAAAAACAAAACCAAATTGGGAAAATTGTCTGAACAGACATAGAATTGAGCAGAATTTACTGCCATCTGATGTATCGAGTCTATCTCAATAATTGCAAAAAGTCAAGCCAAATGTTATAATGTGTCTTGGATTCAGGGATATTTGAGAATGTTTTCCCCGAATTACACTAACGCATATTGGTCTTTATCAGAATATTTCGTGAAAGGAACAGTTAAAATGGGCTTTTTTATCCTGGCCGGTGGCCTTTTGATCATATTGTTTGCCGTTGTTATCAGCGTTGTTTCCTCCGTAGTATCGGGAGTTGCAGCTGCGGTAGATGACGAAGAAGAAGATTAAGCGCCATCAAAACCACGATATAATAAACGCAATATACAAAGGTTGAGGGCTTATCCATAAACTTAAGATAATGATAGACAGGGAACAAAAAACCCGCCTTTTCAAATCCGGGAATTGCAATAAATATATTGCAGCAAAGGATATTTAACAGCCAGAGTATACCACCGAGAGCATATATTATATCGCTTTTTATCACATTAACCACAAGTGTAACCCATAATATATCCATAACAACCACCGTTATCAAGCCGGTGGTTTCTTTTATTAAGTCACCAAAGAGCCCCATGAAACCAAGCTCTGTCACATACAAAACACTTGTGAAAACTGCTGCCGCACCACAGTAGATGAACGGGATGAGTTTTCTTTTTTCCAAAGAAACATTTGAAAAACATCCCTTCTTCACATCTTCCGCATAATATAATCCCCCGATAAATATACACATTAAAAGCCAGATACCAAGAATCCCCCTGAAGGGCTGCATAAAGAGCCCGTCATCTTTTTGGAGCACCTTTTCCCCTGATTTAACACTCGAGTAAAGGTCGTCTTTAATTTCTATTTTTTCATAATTGTCCTTCAGTGCATCATCACTAAGACTGACCCCTGCATCCCTGTCCATAAATGTCACATATGAACTGTAGGCAAAGTATTTGTAACAGATTCCCGACAGTATCTCCCCCGCAAATCTTACAGGAATTGTATCCTCTTTGTAATAAACCCTTACAAGGGGCATTAATCTGTCGGCCTTTGCCATTTCATCAAACTTTTCATGGGGATTACCCGCAATCACCCAGGCTACCCCCATTTTCCCCGCTTCATAGGAATCCATAAGATCCCTCTCATCCTCAAAAAATTGAAAATTAAAAATTCCGTTTTTATCAAGAATCTCTTCCTTTATCTTTTCACAGGTATCACTGTCCGAAAAACTGCTTTCCTCAAAACAAAATCCCACTTTAAGTATGGAATCGTCTTTTTTTATAAGCCCCTTAACCAAAAGGGCAAATAAAGGCATCACAAATAACACCGCAATAAATGCCGGTGTCTTTAAAAGCCTTTTAGATGTCATTAAAAAAAGTTTAAACGGATTCACCCTTTTGAAGCTTCCTTTCCCTTAGAAAACAGGCGGCAATCATAAGAATCATTACCCAAACCAACAAAATAAGATTTCCCCACGAAAAACTGTTTGAAAAGCCTTCCTTAACCCCCAAAAAGGCCTGACCTACGGGGAGTTTTTTCATAATTCGAATAACCAAAAGGGGCAAAAAGCTCTCGGGATAAAACAGCCCCGAAAGATAAGAAATCACTGTGATAAGGGTTATCTGAGCTATCATGGAGGGCACAAAACCCCCAAAAATCTCATATATCAAAAACCCAAGTGCCTCTAACACCATTATCCCCAGAATAAAGGATAGGGTAAGAAAAGCAAAGTTTACTGCTGTGATATCTTTTTTCCCGATAAAAACAGCTCCGGCAAAAACCGGAAGACTCCCTGCAAAATACACCAAAAACAGCGCTCCGTACTCGCACAAAATCGATATTCCGGTTCCCATCCCTTTTGCTCTTAATATCTTAAGAAGCTCTGTATTTTTTCTCACATGAAAGGGTGCCGTGAAAATTCCGCACATAAGAATCGCCAAAATAATCCCGGAAGCCATGTAGTAATGCATCAAATCAATGCTTTTTGCGTCAACAGCTTCTTTTTTCAAAAAGGCCATTCTGTTAAGTGCATGCCTTATAAGCATAAGGTTATACCGATCGGTGAGCTTCTCAAACTGTTCATCGCTAACATTTCCGTAAATAATATTCTGCATAGCAAAGATGGGCCTCTGGGAATTGACCAAAAGTCCCGTCACAAGTTTTCCCATCTCCTCCACGGCATAGCCCACGAGACCGTCCCCTGAATAATCCTCACTGTACTCTATAAAAACCTTCTCTGTGTTTTCACCGTATATAACGGATTTTGCAAAGTTTTCGGGAATCCTTACCACTATATCGGCTTCACCCTTTTTAAGAGCCTCTGAAGCCTCAATTTCCTCCATGGAAACTATATCAAGGACAAATCTTATGGAATCCATTTCCTTAATGGCATCCAATCCGAAATTCATATAAGGATCCTCGGCATCTCCCACTATAGCCACCTTGAGTTTGGTATAATCCTTGTCACTACCTGTTTTATTTATTCCCCGGATTATGCACACAAATCCAAGCATTGCAAAAAGAGC
>JAILPU010000319.1 GCA_024699395.1 Lachnospiraceae bacterium
TGAAATCCTTGTGGACTCGATTCTTGCCCTTGCATATCTGTAAACATCGGGGGTTTGTCTTTGGGATTTCTTTTTCTTCCTTCTTCTCCTCTTTTCCCTCTTCGGCTTCTTTTCACGCTTCTTATTAAAGACCTCATAAATACATGGGATTACAAACAGTGTAAGAAGAGTTCCGTATACAAGACCTCCTATGGTTACAAGGGCCATAGGCCTTGCCATATCGGCTCCCATTTCCCTCGAGAAGACCATTGTTGACAGCGCAAGGATAGTGGTAAGGGCTGTCATAAGAACGGGCCTTAATCTCGTTTTTCCGCCCTTTACAACGTTCTCCCTGAGATTGTCCGAAGTTTCTCCCAGCTTATTCATGTAATCCACCAGGACAATACCGTTATTAACGATAATTCCCGATAGCATTACAAAACCTATCATGGCAAGAACGCTTATCTCATTATGAGACAAAAACAGCGCCAGGAATCCGCCTGTAAAGGCCAGGGGAATGGTAAACATTATGATAAAGGGATGCTTCAACGACTGGAACTGTGCCACCATTATAAGGTACATGAACACGATTGCCAGTATAAGCATCAAAAGCACCTGCTTTAAAGCATCCATAATGGCCTTGTTTTCTCCGGAGTATTCCAAAGTTATTCCCTTGGGAAGCTCCACCTCCTCCAAAGCCTTTTCCACAAGAGGTGATATAAGTCCTATATTATATCCCTCTCCTATTTCTGCAGTTACCTTTATATATCTGGTCTGATCCTCTCTGTTAATGACTCTGGGAGCATGGGTCTCCTCAAAACGAGCCATATACCACAAAGGCACCTTCACATTTTTCTGTTCCTTATCGGTTCCGTCTATAAGGATTTCTCCAAGACTTTCCTTTGATATATCAAGGTACTTGTCCGCATTAATGTAAACATCGGTATCGGATCCGGATACAGTAAGTGCCGTTGCCTTGGGTGAATCCGAAAGAGCACTGTTTATCTGAGCAAATACCTGAGCAACGGTTAGACCGTATTTCACCGCAGTGTCCTTATCAATGCTTATCCTGTATTCACTGTTAACGCTACCTATGCCGTCGTCCACATTCTCACATCCCTCTATCATGGACACGGTGGATGCAACACTCTTTGCGGCAGCCTCAAGTTTATCCATATCACGGCCTTTGACTATTATCTCAAGTCCCGAGCCGTACATCGCAGACATGTCTATTGCCTGGGTATTTACTGTTATAACAGCGTTAATTCCCGCTGTCTGCATATAAACATCCTCGGCTATCTCCTTAAGGCTTCTCTTCTTATTTTCGTTACAAACAACATATATGGAGCTCTCGGTAATCCCCGAAGAGTCACTTGACCCCATCATCATGGACATGGTGTCTGCGGCAAGGGTTGCACCCACATCCTCAACTTCATCAATATCCCTGATGGCATCGATTACCTTATCCGATGCTTTCTTAACATCCTCAAGAGTCTCTGCATCGGGAACCGATACAGTCACGGTCATCTGAGTGGAATCCATATCCGTCATAAATGCGGTACCGTTTGACAAAGCCCCTATAAAGGATGCCGCAAGGAAGGTAAGACTTAAGATAAATATTACCCCCTTATATTCCAGGCACCATCTCAGTACCTTCTCGTATCCCCTTATAAGCCTTTTGTAAAAATTACCCTCAGGCTTTTCCTTTACGTTCTTCATCACTCCTGCTGCCATTGCGGGAACAACGGTAACGGAAATAAGAAGGCTGGCAAGAAGGACAAAGGCGATGGTAAGCCCCATATCCACAAACAGCTGTCTTGTGATTCCCTCTGTAAACACAATGGGAAGGAATACGCATATGGTGGTAAGGGTTGAAGCCATAATGGCTCCCGCCACCTCAGCAGCACCTTTAATTGCAGCCTGTTTATAGTCAACGCCCTCATTTTTCAGTCTGAATATATTCTCGATTACCACAATGGAGTTGTCCACCAGCATTCCTATTCCCAGAGCCAGTCCCGACAGGGAAATAAGGTTAAGGGAAATATGGGCAAAATACATGCAGACAACCGCGGTGACCAGACTCACGGGAATGGATATGGCCACCACAAGTGTGGGTCTTATATCCTTTAAAAACATTAAAAGGATTATAATGGACAGCAATGCTCCAAGAAGGATATTGTTTATGATGGAATCCATTATAAGCTTGATATAGACACCCTGATCCATCAAAGGAACAAGGGAAAGATCGTCATTGTCCTCCAAAAGTTCATCAAACTTCTTCTTGACCGAATCCGCCACAGTCTTGGTGGAATATCCCGTCTGCTTCTGAAGCATAAGGATAACGCCGGGAGTGCCGTTTACATTCGTATATACATCGGCGGAGTTATCCGTATAGAAAACATCAGCCACAGACTCAAGTCTGATAATATCAACGCCCTCTAAATGCATATCGATAAGAGGAAGTTTTCTCAGGGCGTCCACGTCCTCCACCTTGTCTCCCACTCTCACCAGATACTCATCGGCATCCTGGTTCACATAGCCCGCAGGCATGGAGAAATTCTGGGCAGCCAAAAGATTCTTAACCATGTCCACCGTAAGGATGTTCTCGGCATTTGCTTTATCGTATGCCTCCTGACGGCCTTCTTCTATCTTCTCTTCGCCCTCTTCGATTTCCTTAAGAGCGTCTTCAAGCTGTTTTCTTGCTTCTTCAAGCTTGGTCTGAGCGTTCTCTATCTCCTTTTTAGCCATCTCAAGCTTATATTCGTTAAGAGATATCTCCGCACTTGATGCGGCGAGTTTTACCGCCGCCTCTATCTGACCTGAAGTAGCCTCCACAACCCCGTCATCCACAAGGGAAATCTTTTGGTCCAAGGCTTGTATGGTCTTATCAATTGTATTCTTGTAGGAAGCATAGTCAAGGCCTCCGGTAATGGCAATATAAGCCCCGTAAACCTCATCTCTCTGGGCGGTAAGCTTGTCTATGTCCGTTCCCTGTTTGGCCAGTGCATTGGGAATACTCTGGGCTATGGCTGAAAGGGCACCGTACACGGGAACATAATAATCTCCGCTGTTCCAGTCCAGATTCTTAATACTGTTTAGCGTTGCGGAAAGCTCCTTACTCTTTGCTGCTGCCTGAGTAAGGAGAGTATTGGCAAAATAGCTTGCTTTTAAAGTATTGATAGCCTGCTTTGCCTGATTCTGACCGGAAGCGTCACAGTTGGACACGCTCTCCGTCAGCATGTTAAAGGCTTTATTGTAGGTCTCGTGAGCGGTTGTAACCAGCTTTATGTTGGATACGGTGGAGTCAAGCTGTCGAAGACTGTCATCTAAAGTCTTTGCGGTCTCCAAATCCGCCGAAAGATGCATCTTGGTAGCTTCAAGCTCTGTCTTTGCGGTGAGGAGTTCCTCCATGGCTTCACCCAGTTTTTTCTGGGTTGTTTTCATGCTTGAATTAAGAGTCCTTTCACCGGAAGAAATCTGTCTCTCCCCGGAGGATATCTCACTTTTTCCGTCGGATAGCTTGTCTATGTTGGAATCTATTTCCTCCATGCCGTCAAGAACGGTCTGTCTGCTCTCGTCAAGCTTTGACTTGGCATTGGCAATATCATTGTCTATTGCCCCTCTTATCATGTTATTAACGGCATCTATCTTTTCCTGCCTGATAATAACATTTATGCTCTTATCCACCATCCCTGAAGCTGTGACATTGGCCACACCCTCAACGGACTCAATCTCGGGAACAACCTTATCCCTTACATATTCCGCAGTGTCCGCGGCTCCCATACCGTCGATCCCCACCGCAGCTATCATGGTGGGAAGCATATTGGGGTTAAGTTTTAAGATAATGGGATTCCCCACAGAATCGTCCCAGTAGCTTTTTATCTGATCCAGTTTCTCCCTGATTTCCAGGCTCACCGCATCCATATCCGATGACTGGGCAAATTCCAGAATAACCACGGAATAATTCTCATTGGAAACAGAAGAAACATTTTCTATATTGCTGACGGTGGCCATACCCGCCTCCACCGGCTGAGTCACCACCATCTCCACCGTCTCCGGGCTTGCGCCGGGATAGGTGGTCATAACTATGATATAGGGCAGACTTATATTGGGCAAAAGATCCACAGTGGATTTCGTAAAAGCCACCACGCCCAACACTATAGCCAGTATCACTCCCACAAGGACCGAATACGGCTTTTTAACACTGTATTTTGAAATCATTTCACTCTCCAGCTCAGGTATACAACAATTTCCTCACTTTATTCCTTATACGGTTTAAAGCATTATCCACGGATTTCTCGTTTTTATTAAGCACCGCTGCGATTTCTCTGTAATTTTTCCCTCCAAGATAAAGATCCAGGACTTCGTTTTCAAAATCGCTCAGGTCATTATTGATCCTGCTTTTCAGGGTTTTAAGATTCTCACTGTCTAAAATCATGGTCTCCGGATTGGAGCTTACCTTGGCGCTTCCGGATAAATTAATGTCCCCCTCGCCAAAGTTATCCTCGCTGTCATATATGGAGACGTAGGAATTAAGGGGCAAATTCTTCTTACGGCCGTATGCTTCTATAGCCGTATACATCTGCCTGTCGATACAAAGCTTCGCAAATGTAAAAAATGATGCAGGCTTCAAGGGATCATAGTCACGTACCGCCTTAAAAAGACCTATCATCCCTTCCTGTATCAGATCGTCCTTGTCAGCTCCGGGGATAAACATTTTCCCGGCCAAAATCCTGACAAGATTTTTATACTTGTTACAGATATAATCGGCTATCTCAGACTCGCCGTTTCTCAGTCTCATTATAAGTTCCTCGTCGGCAAGGCCTTCATATCTGCTGTTTTCAGTCATTTTTTCATCCTCTGTCTGACTATCTCGAAAGCCATAACCCCTGCTGCCACGGAAGCGTTAAGGGAATCAATATCACCCTTCATGGGTATGGATGCCACCATGTCACAGTTTTTGCTTACAAGACGTCCAACGCCCTCTCCCTCGTTACCGATAACAAGACCTATGGGTCCCGTAAGGTCCATATCATACATGGTCTTCCCATCCATATCGGCACAGACAAACCATAAGCCCTTCTTCTTAAGTTCCTCCATTGTCCTTACAAGATTGGTCACTCTTGCAACCGGAGTATAATTAAGCGCCCCGGCGCTGGTTCTCATAACAGTGGGAGTAAGCCCGCAGGATCTGTCCTTTGGGATTATCACTCCGTGAGCTCCCGAAAGGTTGGCCGTCCTTATAATGGCCCCGAGATTGTGGGGATCCTCTATATTGTCCAAAAGAATCAAAAAGGGAGGCTCGTTTTTCTTTGCGGCAGCCTCTAACATATCATCGATTTCATGATACTCATACGCCGCCACACAGGCTATGACTCCCTGATGTTTTCCTGTCTGGGACATCTTATCGAGAAGCTCATTCGACACATACTTCACAGGAGTCTGTGCTTTCTTGGCTTCCCTTCTTATGGTGGACATCACTCCGTCCTGACATCCGTCCAGTATATATATTTTATCTATGGGTTTCCCCGCTCTGAAGGCCTCAATACATGCATTTCGACCCTCAATATTAAACTCACGATATCCCATTGTCTCCTCTTTTCAGAGGGATTCCCAAAAGGGAAGTTCCCTTTTCTATTATTTCCAGCATTCTCTCAGTGCGGCCCGCAAGATATAAATATCCCATAAGGGCCTCAAATCCCGTGGCTTTTCTGTAATCCACAGCTGTGGCATTCTTAGCTTTGGTATTGGATTTGGTGTTCCTTCCCCTTTTGTAAACAGCCTCCTCCTCGGGAGTAAGTTCACTGTAAATACTGTCTATCAAAGCAGCCTGAGCAGGGGCTTTAACATATTTCACAGCCATTTTATGAAGCTTGTCCGGAGAAACATTATGTCTCTCACATATAAGAGTCCTTATAACAAGCTCATATACCCCATCCCCAACAAAAGCAAGGGTTAAGGGTGAAAGGGTATTGGGGTCCACCGAATCCGTTACAAAAATATTGTTAATGCCGGTTAAAAGATCAAGCTTTTCCTCCATTTATACAAGCTCCCACTTTACGCCTTCCCTTGTATCCTTTATGGAAACACCTTTGGCGAGAAGCTCGTCTCTTATGGCATCGGCTTTTGCAAAATCCTTTGCCTTCTTGGCTTCGGCTCTCTCCTCAATCTTTTGTTTGATAAATGACTCAAGCTCTGAATCCACATTACCTGTCTTTTCTTCTTTGACAGTAAGGTCAAGACCCAGAACCTCGTCAAAGCTCTTAATGATTGCCTTCTTTGTGGCGTCATTTACATCTTCTTTAAGTACGTCATATATAAGGGTCAAAGCCATTGAGGTATTAAGATCGTTGCAAAGTGTATCCTCAAATTTGCTTCTGTAGGATGCAAACACATTGCTGTCAATCTCTCCCTCTTCATTAAGGGATGAAACCCTGTTTCTGAGCTTCGCATACTGAAGGGCCATATTGTCAAGATTGTCAAAGGAAAACTCTAAAGGCTTCCTGTAATGGGATGAAAGGGCAAACATTCTGTAGCAAAGGGGATTGTAGCCCTTCTTTTCCAAAAGAGAAACAGTGAGGAAGTCACCCTTGGACTTACTCATCTTGCCGTCCTTATCGTTGAGATGATGGACATGGAACCAGTATCCGCACCACTTGTGACCTGTATACGCCTCACTCTGGGCAATCTCATTGGTGTGATGAGGGAATATGTTATCCACTCCGCCGCAATGGATGTCCATCTCTGTACCCAAATGCTTCATACTTATGCAGGAGCACTCAATATGCCATCCGGGATATCCCACGCCCCAGGGGCTGTCCCACTTAAGAGCCTGATCCTCGAATTTGGACTTGGTAAACCAGAGAACAAAATCATTCTTGTTCTTCTTGTTCACATCCTCCGTTACGTCATCTCTCACACCCACCATAAGTTCATCCTTGGACTGGGTACGGAAAACATAATACTCCTCAAGCTTGGAGGTATCAAAATAAACATTTCCTCCCGCAACATATGCATAACCCTTTTCAAGGAGTGTCTCTATCATATGTATGAATTCGGAAATGCAATTGGTGGCAGGCTCCACCACATCAGGCTTTTTGATATTTAACTTTCTGCAATCCTCAAAGAAAGCATCGGTATAAAAGCCGGCTATCTCCATAACCGTCTTATGCTCTCTCTGGGCTCCCTTAAGCATCTTGTCCTCACCGGTATCGGCATCGCTGGAAAGATGACCCACATCGGTTATATTCATAACACGCTTAACATCATATCCCAAATATCTGAGGGTTTTCTCCAGCACGTCCTCCTCGATATAGGTTCTTAAGTTACCTATATGGGCATAGTGATATACGGTGGGTCCGCAGGTGTACATTTTAACCTTTCCCTCCTCTATGGGAACGAACTTCTCCACCTTCTTGGTAAGTGTATTGTAAAACTGCAATTTGTTTTCCATTTTGTCCTCCGTTTATTTCTCAAGTCTTCGAAGCTTGGCCTCAAGGTCGATAAGGCGGTTTGTAAGCTCCGCATTGGATTTTTTCAAAGCGGTGATATCCTCCTGAACGGGATCGGGAAGATCTGTCTGGTTAAGAGTATCCTGGGGAAGGTCCATGTTAAGCCTTTTAACCACTCTTCCGGGAACGCCCACAACAGTGGAATTGGGGGGCACTTCCTCAAGCACCACGCTTCCCGCTCCAATCTTACTGTTATCACCTATTTTAAAAGATCCCAGCACCTTTGCACCGGTACTGATCATCACATTATTGCCTATGGTGGGATGACGCTTTCCCTGCTCCTTACCGGTTCCGCCTAAAGTCACCCCCTGGTAAAGAGTCACATTGTCTCCTATAACAGTGGTCTCACCAATGATTACGCCCATTCCGTGATCGATAAAAAAGCCTTTTCCTATCTGTGCACCGGGATGAATCTCAATCCCTGTTTTTCTCACTGCCTTCTGGGAAACATATCTTGCGAGAAAATAGTGCTTTTTGATATATAGCTTATGCGCCACTCTGTAGTAAAGCATCACCTTAAATCCCGGGTAAAGAAACACCTCGAGATTGGAATGAATGGCCGGGTCTCTCTCCCTTACCACCTTTATCTCTTCTTTAATAAAATCAAACATTATTTACTCCGATATAACAATATCCGTAAAATGCCGGATTCTTTCCTTTAATCCTATCCCGGTATCCTCATCCGCAAAAGAAGCATCTATGGCATTACAGATAAGACTTTGTATCTCTTCTTTGCTTAAAGAAAAAGCTTTCCTTAAAATTTTGTATTCCCTCACAAGATCGGTTCCCTCTATCTCGGGATCGTCGGTATTAACCGTAACCTTTATGTTTTTATCCATAAAACGTCTTATGGGGAACTCCGAAATATCCTTATATATGGAAGTACAAAGGTTGCTCGTGGGACATAATTCCAAAGTCGTCCCCATTTTGCAAAGCCTTTCCATGGTATTTTCACTGTTAACAGCATTTACTCCATGTCCGATTCTGACAGCGCCGAAATCAAGAGCTCTATCAACGCTCTCAAAGCCTGCTGCCTCACCGGCATGGATGGTTATATTTAATCCAAACTTTCTTGCAAGCCTAAATTCCTCTTCATAATCTTCTGTGGGAAACAACCCTTCCGCTCCCGCAAGGTCTACGGCACATACTCCCAAATCTTTGTACCTGTCACACAGTCTCACGGTCTCCATGTTGGCTTCGTGGGTATTTTCCCCTCTCATACAACACAAAATCACATTGGTGGGGATGGGGCTGTCACTCCTTGCCTTCAATACCGCCTTAACCGCATCCTCTTGGGTAAAGGCGTCTACCTGTGACAGCTGGGGTGCAAATCTTATCTCCGCATATTCCACATGATTTTCTTTAAGCTCCCTGCAAAGATTAAGATATGCATAAAAAAGTCCATCAGAAGTCTTTAACAAAGAACAGGTGAAATCAAACTTTTCCAAAAACTCATTGAGATCTCTGCAATCCGGGGAGACCCGAAGAAGCCTCAAAAGCTCATCATCGCTCTCGGGAATTTCTATATTCTGAAGTCGGGCCAGCATTCTTGCACTCTTAAGGCTTATGGCTCCGTCCAGATGAAGATGAAGATCTACCATTGTCTTGTCCTCTACTGTTTCTTATCCCTGTTGGGATCCTTGTAAACATGTTTGATGAGCATATTGCTTAAAAGATCGTACTGCCAGTACATTTTCTGGGTTTCATTTTCCAGAATGTAATAATGGCGTATATATGGAATAAGTAACACCAAAAGTGCCAGAACAAGAATAATAAGATTCACGTTCTGGGTTATAAGCACCACAAATATGGACATAAAGGTAAGTATGGCAAACAATATGGTAACACACAAATGAATAAAACGCTCATGCTGGAAAAAAGATATCTGCACAAGATGCTCACTCTTTATCTTTTCCAGATCAGGTTTCTTCTCACCTTTGTTTATGTCCTCAATAAGATCGTCCATATACTTTCTGTAGGTAAGGATTCTTTTCTCCATATAAATATACCCCCATTCTCTCCCGCGTTAGAATTATGTGGATGACTGTATTTATTAATACATTTCCTCAAAATCAATGTACTATGTCAGCACCCGTAATTATTAATAATCTCTTTGGTTTTTGTTCAATTAATGAATGCTGTAACCACAATAAATCCATCGTCTCTTAATTAGTTCTCTTACATCCGGCGCAGCCTGTGCATCCGGCGCAGCCTCCGTTTACAAGTAAGCCGTTCATATCGGAAACACCTGTAAGAAGGCACACCGCACTTGCCGCGATACCCTTTTTTTCCCCCGTAAAACCAAGCCCTTCCTCTGTTGTAGCCTTAACATTGACGCAACTTACATCTATGGACAACGCGTTTGCTATATTTTCCCGCATTTTGTCGATATAAGGTCTCATTTTGGGAGCCTGAGCTATTATGGTGGCATCCACATTTTCTATAAAGAAGCCTTCTTCCTCCACAAGTTCCTTAACTTTTTCAAGTAAGTAAAGAGAGGATATTCCCTTATACTGCGGATCGCTATCGGGGAAATGTTTTCCTATATCTCCGAAAGCCGCCGCACCCAAAAGCGCATCGGATATGGCATGAAGGAGCACATCTGCATCCGAATGGCCCAAAAGTCCCATTTCATGCTCTATCTTAACTCCTCCGATAATAAGATCCCTGTCGGGTACAAGTCTGTGAACATCATATCCCGAGCCTATTCTCATAATGTCACCTCAAAAAAATTTAAATCCCGTGCTTCTTCATGATCCTTTCAAGATCATCGGAATTGATGCGATCGGATCTTTTATCTTTCAATACCTTTTTGTTTTTTTTATCTCCTGTTAAAGACAACGAATTCTTTGCATGGCTCTTCTTTTCATTGCCGAAACTCAAAACCTTGTCCTTACTGTCTGTAAAAGTGCTTATATCCCCACCGGTTTTTATATCTTGGTGGGCACCGTTACCCTTATGGAGTTTGTTTTCTTCATGATTCCGTTTTCCGGCACGGGTTTTACTGTCTTTGTAATCTCTTCCAATCAAAGGGGTTCTTTTTGAACCACGGTCAATTTTACCGGCGCATCTCCCATCTGATGCGTGGCCGGTTTTGCCGATGCGGTCATGATCCAATCCAAGTCCGGTTTTACCGACATGTCTCCTGTCCGATTCACGGCCGGTTTTTGCGTCGCGTCCTCTGCTTGGTCCTCTGTCATCTTTTCTTGCACGTCCTCTGAAATCACCGTGACCTCTGCCTGAAGCTTTCCCGTTTTTGGCTGCAGATAATCGATTCTTGATACGTCTTCCTATATTAAAGTCATCCACGGGAATATCTCTTCCCTGTTCTCCCAAAGACTTTTTTAACATCATGGCAGCAAGACTTACGGGATCCACACCCTTTTCTTCAAGGTGTTCCTCTATGTACTGCTCCAGCATATCCATATCCTTATGGGAGGAATATTCCATACAATCTTCAAGATACTTTTCAGCTCTTGCCTTGTATACCTTTGAAGCGGCGGGAATCTTCTTTTCCACCATCTGAGTCTTGCAATAACGCTCTATCTCCTTGATACGGCTCACTTCCGAGGCCGAACCCAGGGTAAAGGACCTTCCGGTTTTACCGGCTCTTCCCGTTCTTCCTATTCTGTGTACGTAGAAATCCATATCCTGGGGAATATCGTAATTGATTACGGCTTCCACATCGGAAATATCTATTCCCCTTGCCACCACGTCCGTTGCTATAAGAATATTGGCGGCGCCGTTTTTAAATCTGCTCATAGCCACATCTCTCTGGTGCTGTGACAGATCTCCGTGAATACCTTCCGCCATAAAGCCCCTCTTTTTAAGAGCTTCCGTGAGTTCATCCACCTTTGTTTTGGTATTGCAGAATATAAGAGCAAGTTTTGGCTGATAATACTCCAACAGCCTTACGCAGGCATCCTCTTTATCGGATCTTCTGACCCTGTAAAAACGCTGACTTACAAGGGGTATGGTAAGCTCCTTTGCCGCTACCTTTACATGCTTGGCGTCCTTTTGAAATCTTGTTGCGATTTCCTTTATGGGTTCCGCCATTGTAGCCGAAAAAAGAGCTGTCTGGTGCTCCCTTTCTATCTCTCCCAATATGTGCTCCATATCTTCCCTGAAGCCCATATCAAGCATTTCATCAGCCTCATCCAACACCACCATGGATATATCATCAAGTCTGACGGTCTTTCGTCTCATGTGATCCATAACTCTGCCGGGTGTCCCCACTATTATCTGGACGCCCTTTAATGCATTTATCTGTCTGGATATGTCCTGTCCGCCGTATACAGGCAATACTTTTATTCCGTGAAGGTATTTTGCTATTTTTCTCAGTTCTTCCGCCGCCTGCATGGCCAGCTCTCTCGTGGGACAAAGCACAAGTCCCTGGAGTTTTTTTACCGAAGGATCCACTCGCATAAGCATTGGAATTCCAAAGGCTGCGGTCTTTCCCGTTCCTGTCTGGGCCTGACCGATAATATCTTTTCCTTCCAATAATACAGGAATTGCCTCGGCCTGTATGGGTGTCAATTTATCAAAGCCCATTTCCCTGACTGCTCTTAATATCCTTGCGTCAAGAACGGGCTCAAGCTTCTCCAAATCATCTTCGATTACAGATGGTTCTCTGTTTTCTGTCATTCTTTCCTCTTTTCACAGTTCACTATACCCGAGAAATTATATCATGCATATTGTCTAAATTCAAGACTGCCCGAATTTTGAGACGCATCCGAGTCCAAATCCCCGGGCACTTCCCATGTTAAATCCCAGGGTGCATACCGTGTTAAATCCCAGGGCACTTCCCATGTTAAATCCCAGGGTGCATACCGTGTTAAATCCCAGGGTGCATACCGTATTAAATCCCAGGGTGCATACCGTGTTAAATCCCAGGGTGCATCCCCGGTTAAATTCCACGGTACATCCCCGGTCAAATCCCACGGTGCATCCCCGGTCAAGTCCCACGGTGCATACCGGCATACTGCTCCCCCCGGTCCCGGCGTCTCCACAATTCAATCTAATCCGTCTCTAACTGTATTCATAACAATGAGAATGCACTCCGGTGCGACCGATAATAAAGAATGAGGTGTAAGGCATTGGGCATCTTGCGGGTCCGTTTATACGATAATAAGAGGACATGAAAATTCATGTCCTCTTAAACGATTCATTAATATCTGTAACGTCTTCTTCTGTATCGTGAAGTTACAACCATACCTGCAAAGGATACTGCCATTAATGCCCAAAGGATTCCGTGTTCTGCCGGATCATCCGTCTTGGGTGCCGTCTGTCCGCTGTTTGCGGGTACAGGGGTAGCCGTGGGCGTTGAATTGGATGCAGGCCTTACTGTAGGCGCCTGTGTAGGTGCCTGGGTAGGTTTCACCGTAGGTGTTGGTGTAGCCTCTGTGGGCATTCCTCCGGGCGTAGCGCTAACCTGAGCACTTGATTGATCGGGCGTAGGTGCCTGTGTAGGTGCCTGTGTGGGTGCCTGGGTAGGCGTTGCCGTGGGCTCTACTGTGGGTGCCTGTGTGGGCTCTACTGTGGGTGTTGCCGTGGGCTCTAAAGTAGGTGTTGCCGTGGGCTCTACTGTAGGTGTTGCTGAAGGTTCAACTGTAGGTGTTGCCGTGGGCTCCACTGTAGGTGTTGCCGTGGGCTTCACTGTAGGTGTTGCCGTGGGCTTCACTGTAGGTGTTGCCGAAGGCTCCACTGTAGGTGTTGCTGTAGGTTCAACTGTAGGTGTTGCCGAAGGCTCCACTGTAGGTGTTGCTGTAGGTTCAACTGTTGGTGTTGCCGAAGGCTCCACTGTAGGTGTTGCCGAAGGCTCTACTGTAGGTGTTGCTGAGGGCTCTACTGTAGGTGTTGCTGAGGGCTCTAAAGTGGGTGTTGCTGTAGGATTGGGCGTATGACCATTGGTCACCACAAAGCTGTACTTATCTTCCTCCAAAGC
>JAILPU010000328.1 GCA_024699395.1 Lachnospiraceae bacterium
CCTTTGCTTCCTCCATAAACTGGTTGCTCGCTTCCTCATCATAGGTATAAGCCATCATGTAGAAAATGTCATCGGGATTATTGCCGAAACGCTTTTCGATATCCGCTTTTATGGCATTTATCATTATATTTTTACCCTGGGAAACAGTTCTCGCCTTTGCAAAAGCATCCAACTTGTCCCCCTGTATCTGTAAAACAGGCTTAATCTTCAAAAGATTTCCTATGGCGGCAGCCGCAGGTGTTATGCGTCCGCCCTTTTTAAGATAATAAAGGGTATCCAGCATTATATAGATGGAGGAATTGGCCCCGTCCTCCTCAAGAATATTCTTAATCTCCAAAGCACTCTTTCCGCTTTTTGCAAGATTAAGCGCATCATAACAGGACTGCTCAAGAGTAACGCTTATACGCTTGTTGTCCACAACCTGAACTCTTCCGTCATACTCCCCTGCAAGAACGGTTGCAGACTGGCAGGAACCCGAAAGGCCTGAACTCATGGGAATATAAACAACCTCATCGTGATCCTTGAGAAGCTCATCCCAAAGATTACACAATGTATCCGGAGTGGGCTGGCTGGTGCAGATATTGGCATTCTCCGCCAAAAGCTTATAGAATTCCTCCTGGGTGAGATTTACATTCTCAAAATATTCATTATCATTTATCATGAAAGGCATGGGAACAACGCTGATACCCAAACTCTTCGCAGTCTGAAGGCTCATCCCACTGTTGGAATCGGTGGCAATCGCTATGTTGGACATATGTTCTCCTTAAAATACTTTAATAATATAAAAGTAAACAAATATGTTTTCATTTTACAGTCAGATTGTTCTAAAGTCAACAGTATTCAAAACCCTCTCTTCCCATTTTTTGTAAAGCTCCTTTTCTTTGTGGGAAGGGTCCTTAACAAACTCTTTGACAAATTCATGGGCATAGGCAAGAACATCGCTGTCTTTGTAAAGATCCCCGATTTTAAAGCCCAACTCTCCGCTTTGTCTTATGCCGAACATCTGCCCCGGGCCCCTTAATTCCAGATCTTTTTTGGCAATCTCAAAACCGTCATTGGAATCCCTTAATATTTCCAGCCTCTTAATACTTTCTTCATCGTCTTTGGAACTTATAAATACGCAATAGCTCTGTTTATCGCTTCTTCCCACACGACCTCTTAGCTGATGAAGTTGGGCAAGCCCGAATCTTTCCGCATTTTCTATAACCATAACAGTTGCGTTAGCCACATTGATTCCCACTTCAATAACTGTTGTGGACACAAGGACATCGATATTTCCCTCGTTGAAATTATTCATAACTTCATTTTTGTCGGCAGGGCTCATTTTGCCGTGAAGATATGTAATATTCAACTTTTCCGGAAGTACGCCCTTCAGCTTTTCAAAGTAATCCACAACGTTTTCCTCATCGGAATTTTCCGAAGGCTCTATCATGGGACATATAACATATATCTGTTCGCCCTTTAAAGCATGTTCCGCAATAAATTTATAGGTATTTGGCCTGTAGGAAGTGTTCACCACCGCATTCTTTATGGGAAGCCTCATGGATGGCTTTTCGTCCAAAACCGAAATATCAAGATCCCCGTATACGATGAGAGCCAATGTCCTTGGAATGGGCGTGGCACTCATAACGCATAAATGGGGATTGTTTCCTTTGTTGAAAAGTTTTTCCCTTTGTTTGACACCGAAACGATGCTGCTCGTCGCATATTACAAGAGCAAGGTTTTTGTATTCCACTTTATCCTGTATAAGGGCATGGGTTCCGATAACAAGATTGTATTCGCCGCTTTTAATCTTTTCGTAGGCCTCTTTCTTTTCCTTTGCAGTCATGGAGCCCACAAGGAGAACGGGTTTAAAGCATAGCTTATTCTCTTTCTCCATTTTTGCAACAGTCTCATAATGCTGGATTGCCAGGGTTTCTGTGGGGGCCATCAATGCTCCCTGATAGCCGTTTGCCGCACACATCAAGAGGGAAAGCAGTGCTATTATGGTCTTTCCGCTTCCCACGTCACCCTGAATAAGCCTGTTCATGGTGTAATTTGATGCCATATCGTCCCTGATCTGTGCCCAAACCTTTTTCTGGGCATTGGTAAGCTCATAGGGAAGGCTTTCAATGAGACGCACCGTGTCCGCGGTCTCCATCATTTTGTATTGATTTTTGGAGCCAAGAAACTCCTCTTTATTATGATGGGCAAGCATTAAAAAGTCGAAGAATTCCCTGAAAACAAATCGTTTCCTCGCTTTTATCGCCGTCATTTCATCATCGGGAAAATGTATTTTTAAATAGGCTTTCTTTAAGGGATACATATCGTATCTTTCAAGAATCTCAGAAGATAAATCTTCCTCTTCCAAATCACAGTATTCCATGGCTTTTTCCATAACCTTTAAGTAGGTTTTGGTACTTAAGCCCTTTGTAAGGGGATATACCGGCCAAAGAGAATCCGTGAGGGATAAGTAATCGCTGTATCCGTAAAAGGAGGGCTGTTCCATCACCATTCCTTTTCCTTTTCGTGAAACCTTCCCTCTGAAAACATAGAAATTTCCCTTTCTTAAAACCTTGGAAATAAAGGGCATATTAAAGAAAACCATCTCAAAACTTCCCGTAGAATCCCCTGCCGAAAGCTGTGTAAGAGAAACTCTTCTCATCTTTTTGGTGACAGGATAAGAATTTACGCAGGCATACACCGTACATATCCTGTCCGGGGAAATATCCTTTACAAGCCCGGGCTTTTCATAGGTATTGTATGTCCTTGGAAAAGTATTGATAAGTTCATCAAGAGTAGTAATCTTCAGTTTATTAAATAAGGCGTAGGTTTTCTCCCCCACGCCTTTAAGTTTAGAAAGAGGTTCTTCGTTCATGAAAATCTCCGGTTTAATTCAATCTTAATGATGATAATCTACCATTATTTCAGTTTGGTTATCTCTTATGATTCGTTTCCTTCAATATCTTAGGATACAAAAGAATCCGGCATCGCCGGATTCTCTGAAATTTTATTCAACTGAGATAAAGTAATAATAAATGGGCTGTCCGCCGTACTGAACATCGATTTCGCAGCCGGGATATGAAGCTTTAACACGCTCCATAAGTCTGCAGGCTTCATCTTCTTTCACGTCGGCACCGTAATAAATACTGATAAGCTCACTTGATTCGTCGATAAGTGAAGCAAACATCTCATCGAGAACCTGATCCATATCCACGCCTGCCGCAAGGATTCCGGAATCACCGATGGCCATAAAGTCATCTTTTTTAATATTAATATTGTCAATCTGAGTATCTCTTACGGAATAGGTAAGCTGACCTGTCTTAACATTTCCCACAGCCTCAGTCATAAGACTGATATTGTCCTCTACAGAAGACTCGGGCATAAAGTTAATTACAG
>JAILPU010000329.1 GCA_024699395.1 Lachnospiraceae bacterium
ACCACAACCTATAATCCCGTCTTTGAGGAATCTGTAAATAAGTATACGGTTAAGTTCGTGGATTATGACGGAACCACTGTGTTAAAGGAAGAGACAGCTTATGATTACGGTACACCTGCAGGTGATATAACAAAACCCGAGAATCCTGTTCGTAAGCCTGATGACGAATATACTTATACTTTCAAGGGCTGGACTCCTGAAATTACTGAAGTTAAAAAGCATGCGGTATATACTGCAGTGTACTCAAGCGACAAGCAGAGTTATACAGTGACATGGCTTAATGATGATGAAAGTAAGATTGATGAGACTGTTGTGGAGTTTGGTGAAATTCCTGCTCATGCCGTTCCCACGAAGGAAGCGGATGAACAGTATACCTACACCTTCGCAGGCTGGACTCCTGAGATTTCTTCCGTAACCGGTGTGGCTTCATACACTGCAACATATGATAAGACAGTGAATGAATATACTGTGAGCTTCGAAGCTAACGGCGGTTCTTTGGTGGATTCATGTGTTGTTAAATACGGTGACACAGTAACAAAACCGGTCAATCCCACAAAAACAGGAAATGCCTTTGAGGGATGGTTTAAGGATAAAGAGTGTTCACAGGTCTTTGATTTTACAGAGGCAATCACCGGTGATACGACAGTCTATGCTAAATGGACTCCTAATGATTACAGACTGATATCTCTTACCGGAGTAAGCGCAGACGATGCTCACGAGTGGACCAAGGGAAGCAAAACAGAGGTTGTGGCAACAGTAAAGCTTTCCACTGAACCCGATATATCTTTTGAACATTTTGCAGGTGTTGAAATTGACGGAACAACTCAAAAACGTGATGTGGATTATACAGTCAGAAAGAGCAGTACAATCGTAACCCTTAAGACTGCTACATTGAATAGTCTGTCAGCAGGCGAGCATACGGTTTCCGTTCTCTTTGATAACGGCCGGGTGGATTACAATTTGACAATAAAGGATGAAGTGATAGCTACACCGATTCCCACACCTACAAGTACTCCTGCGCCTACAAGTACTCCTGTACCTACAAGTACTCCTGTACCTACAAGTACTCCTGCACCCACAAGTACTCCTGCACCTACAAGTACTCCTGCACCTACAAGTACTCCTACACCCACAAGTACTCCCAAACCTGCAAGTACTCCCAAACCCACTGAGGTGCCTGTTACCACGTACTACGCACCTAAAACAGGGGATACCGATTCCTTTAAATGGTGGGCTGTAATGGCAGTAAGTTCAATGCTTGGCTTTGGAGGAATATTTGTGGCACGTAAGCGCAGATATGCGAAGCGGTAATGCAGGTCATCGCAAGGATGTCAAGCGCAGGTACTCGAGGCGGTAATGCAGGTCATCGCAATGCAGGTCGTCGCAATGCAGGTCGTCGCAATGCAGGTCATCGCAAGGATGTCAAGCGCAGGGTACTCGAAGCGGTAATATAAGCCATCGAATTATGTCAGATGCCGATACGCAAAACAGTAAGGAAAAACCGGGGTAAGGATGTCTTTTATCCCGGTTTTATCTCGGCGTAGCATTAAAAAATGACAATATATTATAGATAGAAGTTGTATTTTAATGTTTTTTTCTATAAAATGATACGGAGACCGGATTGACAAGCACAAATGGGAGAGGAGATATTATGAGTGCTTCTTTTAAATGTCCCAATTGTTCCAGAAAATTGTTTTCATACGAGCCTGGTGCTCAAAAATACGGCTCCATGGTGGGAATGTGCAAGTATTGCAACAGTAAATACCTTGATCCCAGATATAAAGAAGCTGCTATAACCGGTATCCCAAAGAGGGAATTGGGATATGTGGGGGCAGTGGTACTCCTTTTGTTTGGTGGTTTTATGGCATGGCGTGGATACAGCGTTCTGTCAAATATTGACTCATATTTTGATGCCGACATGTTAAGGGTAAGATCCTGGGTATTTGTGATATTAGGGATTCTTTTTGTGGTGGCCGGCCTGATTGAAGCGATTTTCGTTGTCACCGGATTAAAAAAGAAAAAGATGGAAAAAATTATGGCAGAGTCTGTAAACAGACTAAAGAACGAATCCTATGTATGGGATCTTGTCAAGCTGGGTGTTATAAATAATCCGGAAGCAGTGAGGAATGCAACAGGTTATTCCGCCAATAATCGAATGTAGAGGAATGTGACCGTTTATAGAATGGGGAGGATGCAGTAAGGAATATAGCCGGTTATTCTGTAAATGATTGAGTGTAGAGGAATGTGATTGTTTATAGAGTGGGTCTGATTCGGTGAATGTGTCTGTTTGTGAAACGGATGAATTTTTGCAATATAATACGTGGATTCCATCACCGAATAATAATGGAGAATACAGAAAATGAATAATGGTAAAAAAGATATAATCAGTATAATAGTGGGTGTTGTTTTAATTGTACTTATGGCGGTTTATTTTGGCATAACCGCAGTGGGGGATCTGGTGCTTAAAACCGATGTCAAAACTGTAAAGGCAGATTGCGGTTATCTATGCGTTACAAATGAGCATACCATAGCAGGACTTATTCCTATGGGTAAGGATTACTACTATTGTTACTTGGATGTAACAGGTGAATCCACAGGCGAGTTGGGATTTGTTCGTGGACCTAAGAATTGGCTTAATAAAAACTTTGACGCAAATGGTTTATCTGTTAATAACGACGGATATGTTTTTCAGGGAAAGAGAAGAAGACTTGACTATAAAGTTGAGGATGCGGTTAAATCTATTGTGATTGATTCTGTTGTTTCAAATTTGCGTTCATCTTTAAGCGGTTCTAATGTAAGCGTTAGTCAGGCGGATCAGCACTACTATATTGATGCTACATATGAGTCCAGGGCAATAGCAAAGGTGGTTGCTTTGGTAATTCTTTTGATACTTGCTGTTGGTGGCGCAATCTTTAAAATTAAAGGAATTAGACTCAACAATCCCGGAGTGGCAGTGGGATTCTTTGTTTGTTTGATGGCAATGTGTTTTGCTGCTCTTTACGGAGTAGGTTAAATAACTAAAGTTGGAGGTATTATTGAAATGAAACCATTGGAAAACCTGATGGGTTGGAGAGAGAGTATCAAGGTATTTGATGCGACATTAAGAGACGGAGGACTTGTTAATAATTTTGAGTTCAGCGATGAGTTTGTACAGAAACTCTATCTTGCCAATTTAAAGGCTGGCGTGGACTATATGGAATTCGGTTACAAGGCTTCCAAGGAGCTTTTTGATCCCAATAAGTTCGGAAAGTGGAAATTCTGCGACGACGAGGATATCAGAAAAATTGTTGGTAATAACGACACAGATATGAAAATTGCGGTAATGGCAGATGTGGGAAGATGCGATTACAAAAACGATATCAAAGATAAGAAGGAAAGCCCTATAGATCTCGTGAGAGTTGCCACATATATCAACACTATTCCTCAGGCTATCGATATGATAGAAGATGCAGCCAAGAAGGGATATGAGACAACCGTTAATATCATGGCTATTTCCCAGGCCCAGGAAAATGATGTTAAAGTAGCTTTGGACATGTTGGGAAAAACACCTGTTGACTGTTTCTATATTGTGGACAGTTTCGGTTCAATTTATCCCGAGGCTATGGCGAGAATCGCAAGTCTTTACCTTGAGTATGCGGATAAATACGGTAAGAAGGTTGGTATCCATGCCCACAACAATCAGCAGCTTGCTTTTGCAAATACCATTGAGACTGTAGGTATGGGCGTTGACTGGCTTGATGCAACTTATTCCGGAATGGGAAGAGGTGCAGGAAACTGTTATCTTGAGTCTCTTATAGGTTTCCTTCACAATCCCAAGTACAATATTTATCCTGTTATTCAGTTTATTGAAAAATACATCAATCCCATGAAAGAACAGGGTATTAAATGGGGGTATGACACTCCTTACCTTTTTACGGGACTGCTGAACAGACATCCGAAGGCTGCGATTGACTTCGTGAATGCAAACAGAAAAGATATTACAGAGCTTTACAATGAGATGATCCTTATGGACTAATTTGTTTTCTGTTCGGCATTGTATATTTGCACATATTGTATATTTACACATAATGAAAGATTTGCGCCGCCGGGTAACCCCGGCGGCATTCTTTCTTATGTTATGGGCAATTGCCGGGAAATTACGATAGGAAATTACGATAGGGAATTGCGATAAAACATGTGCACCGTGTATTAATGAATCGTCACACCGCGGAACCTGATATATTTGTACAAGGAAAAATAATGATTTTGAACTGCAAAAAAAATAAAAAAATATCTTGACAGGTTAGCAATAACTAACTATAATGGCATTTGTAAG
>JAILPU010000330.1 GCA_024699395.1 Lachnospiraceae bacterium
TGTATTCTGTCGGAAAAATATAAATGTTGTGATACTAACAACTACACTTTTATGGTACTAAAAAAGAGTGCCGGGTTTTTCCTGCACTCTTTGCTTCTTTATTTAACCGGTGTTGCTCCCGCTTTTTCCTGAGCCTTTTCCACCATTCTTTTCCAGAAGCCCTTCTTGGGTGCTTCGGGTGTTTCAAGTCTTCCGTGTAATCCCTTGAAATCTGTGATGAAGATTCCGCTTACTACTGCTTTTACTTCCTTCTTTAATGGTATGGTGTCGAAGATCTTCTCGTCACATACCAGATTCATTATCTGGGGTCCTACCTTTGCTTTTACGATGGGGAGCTTCTGACCTCGCATAAGCTTGGGGGTCTGGTCTATCACCGCCTGGGGTAGTCCGGATTCTTTCATCTTCATCCGCTTTTTGTCGATTATGAGCATTGGTACTGTTTGCTTATTGGCTTCCATGAGCTGCTGTTGTTCGGCCTGCTTCTTCTGGGCTTTCTTTCCCAGGATTATCAGAGCCACGAATATTATCAGCAGTACGGCCATGATTATCAGAAAAATTTTCATTAACCTTCTCCTGTCCGCACTTTTTAGTGCTTGTGTTCATCTTGTCGTGCGGAGATAATTGTAACATATGAGGGTGCGTTTATACAACTTAAAAAATTATAAAGAGTGCAATCGAGTGCAATTCGCAAGTGACGCGCTGTGTCGGTGGGCGTGTTATATTCAGGAACCTGCGAGTGACGCGATTGCATGCGAGTGACGCGCTGAGTCGGTGGCGTATATATTTCTCGGGACGCTCCCGCTTGGTATTAAACGTAGCGGTACTAAGCGATCAAAGTACGATCGCCAAGTACCGACGTTTAATAAGGCCCTCGAAATACACCACGCCCGCCTCGCGCGCTGCGGACAGGATGGTTACGAATTGCGTTGCATACTGAGGATGTATAAATGTAAGATAATACTGATTTGAGATAGGTGAGGAGAATTATAAATGTACGGAGATTATCAAAATAACCCGCTGAGGCCTTTGGCTTAACTTTAGACGAAATAGACAAGACAAAACTTCTTTTTGTAATGGGCGGGCTTGCTTCTTTCTTTTTGGGGGGCGTTTGGTACTCTGAATCATATGGGAAATAGACGAATAAAATGCTTTAAAAATACATTTATATGTGATAGAGTATTATCGTATGTTAAGGTTTCAAACGGTTTTTTATGAATTTTTAAGACCCGGAAAGGATATGAAGTGAAAAAGAATTTAAACAGAACTGCTACGTTGATTTTGGTTGGTATAATGAGTACCATGGTTGCGTTTACGGCTTGTGGTAAAAATGAAAAGGATAATACGGATACTGTAAGTTCTTCCGATTCCGTCAGTGCTGCTGATACCGTTTCGGAAAATGATGTGACAGCTGATGCCGATGTTTCCGAGGACAGCGAAGCTTCGTTTGTTCTCAGGAACTGCCCTGTTGAAGAGTATGTTACCCTTGGTGAATATACAGGTCTTTCAATTGAAGTCGGTGAGCCCGAGATAGATGAGGCTCAGGTTGAGGATATGGTTAAAAGAGCTTATTCCTCCTGCCTTGAAGAGTCTGACGGTGTTAAGGACAGAGCTGTTGAGGATGGGGATATCGCTAATATCAACTATGTGGGTAAGATGGACGGTGTTGAATTTGACGGCGGTTCCGCAGATAATTACAATCTTGAGATCGGTTCCGGAACCTTTATTCCCGGTTTTGAGGAGCAGCTTATAGGTCAGATGCCCGGTGAGACCAAGGATATCACTGTTACCTTCCCCGAAGAGTACAAGAGTGCGGACCTTGCAGGTAAGGATGCGGTTTTCACAGTTACGATCAATTACATTCTTCCCACGGATATGAAGGATGAAGTGGTACAGCGCCTCGGTATTGATGAGGTTTCCACTGTGGATGAGCTTTATGATTATGCGAGAAATTATGCCGAGACTTCTGCCGATTCAGACAGAGAGAACGAGATTCAGAACTCCATCTTAAAGCTTGTTATTAACGGCAGTGAGATTAAAGAGATTCCTCAGGATATGTACGATTACTATTCTTTAGAAACAAGAAAGAATTTCACCAGCTACGCTGAGGCAAACGGTGCCGATGTGGAAGTGGCTTCACAGACCCTTTACGGTATGGGCTTTGAGGAGTTCCTTGAGCAGTATACAAAGGAAGCTACAGAGAGAGATCTTATTATACAGGCTATTGCCAACAAAGAAGGTTTAAACTGCACAGAAGCAGATATTGAGGTTGCCGGTTTTAACGCAGGTTACGATGATGTGGAGACCTTTAAGGCCGAAAACGGCGGTGATTATATTTACGATTCCATCACCTACAGCAAGGTTATGGATTTCCTTAAGGAAAACACAGAGATTAACTGATAAAGCGCGTTAAAGTGTGATGCAGATTTTACACGGACACCTGTGGATTTGATTGTTTAGTTACATAATAATTGGTTTTAATCTTGAATCAGAAAGAAGATTGGGAGCACAAAAATGGAAATTACAGATATCAGAGAACTGTTTCGTGAAATAGATAAATATTATGACAAGACTGTCACTGTTGGCGGTTGGGTGAGAAGTAACAGAGATTCCAAGAATTTCGGTTTCCTCGTTATTAATGACGGAACCTTCTTCGATCCTCTTCAGGCTGTTTACGGCGAGGAACTTCCTAATTTTGCCGAGATTTGTAAAGTTAATGTGGGTGCTGCGGTTATCGCCACAGGTAAGATTGTTGCTACTCCCGGTGCCAAGCAGCCCTTTGAGATGCAGGTGACTGAGCTTCTTGTGGAGGGTGTAAGCCAGAGCGATTATCCTCTTCAGAAAAAGCGTCACAGTTTCGAATATCTTCGTACCATCGCTCACCTTCGTCCCAGAACCAATACTTTCCAGGCAGTGTTCAGAGTCAGAAGCCTTATCGCATATGCGATTCATAAATTTTTCCAGGAAAAGGGCTTTGTATATGTTCACACTCCCATTATTACGGGAAGTGACTGTGAGGGCGCAGGCGAGATGTTCCAGGTTACCACAATGGACCTTTCAAAGGTCCCTATGACTGAGGACGGAAAAGTTGATTATTCGGGCGACTTCTTCGGAAAGCCTACCAATCTTACGGTTTCCGGCCAGTTAAACGGTGAGACCTTCGCCATGGCTTTCAAGAATATTTATACTTTTGGTCCTACTTTCAGAGCAGAGAATTCCAATACCACAAGACATGCGGCTGAGTTCTGGATGATCGAGCCCGAGATGGCTTTTGCGGATCTTAAGGACGATATGTATATCGCAGAATCTATGTTAAAATATATTATAAGATATGTTTTGGAGAATGCTCCCGAGGAGATGGAGTTCTTTAACAACTTTGTGGACAAGGGACTTATCGAAAGACTTAATCATGTGGTTAATTCCGATTTCGGTCATGTGACCTACACGGAAGCTATCGATATTCTTTCAAAACATAACGATGAATTTGATTACAAAGTTTACTGGGGATGCGATCTTCAGACAGAGCATGAGAGATTCCTTACAGAAAAGGAATTCAAGCGCCCTGTTTTCGTGACAGATTACCCCAAGGAAATAAAGGCTTTCTACATGAAGCTTAATGATGACCAGAAAACCGTGGCCGCTATGGATTGCCTTGTTCCCGGAATCGGAGAGATCATCGGCGGAAGCCAGAGAGAGGACGATCTCGATCTTCTCACCGCTCGTATGGATGAGCTTGGTCTCAATAGGGAAGATTACGGATTCTATTTGGATCTTAGAAAATACGGTTCCGCCCGTCATGCGGGATTCGGACTTGGATTTGAAAGGTGCGTTATGTACCTTACGGGAATGGGCAATATAAGGGACGTACTTCCCTTCCCCAGAACGGTTAATAATTGTGAATTGTAATAAAGGATAAAAATGAAGAAATCCTACCGTTTTTTTAACTGCATATTTGTGTTGGGGTTCGGCTTCTTTGTAATGCGGGGGGCGTGGGATGCGTCCATCGGTGCCTCTGCCACTTCATCCATTGCGGATGTGAAGAAGCAGATAGAGAATACCCAGTCCCAGATAAGCGAGTTGAATGACAGGATTGACTCTTTGTCGGACGAACAGGATATACTGGCTGAGGAGATGGACGATCTCAACAGTGAGATTATAAATACCATGACCTCCATCGGTATGAAGGAGGACGCCATTGCCGAGAAGACCACCCAGATAGGTGATAAGACAGTGGAAATCGAGGAAGCCGAGAAGAATTACAATGAGGCTGTGGCCGAGTGCGAGAAACAATATAATGACATGGTTGTCAGATTA
>JAILPU010000333.1 GCA_024699395.1 Lachnospiraceae bacterium
ATACCCACTGTTGTTTCCCTTAACCCTATTATGGTTGACGGAACAGGTATGTGCGGTGCCTGCCGTGTAAGTGTGGGTGATGAAATCAAATTTGCATGTGTAGACGGTCCTGAGTTTGACGGACATCTCGTTAACTTTGATGAGGCCATGAGACGTCAGACCATATACAAGACAAAGGAAGGAAGAGCGTTGCTTGCTCTTACCGAAGGCGATACGCACCATGGCGGTTGCGGAGTTTGTCATTAATAACTAAATTGAAACGGAGATAGATATGGACGTATTAAATAAGATTCCTGTGAGAGAACAGGACGCCAAGGAGCGTGCAACCAATTTTAAAGAAGTATGTCTCGGTTATTCTGCTGAAGAAGCTGTAAACGAGGCTTCAAGATGTATTAATTGTAAGAATGCACAGTGTATGCTGGGATGCCCCGTTGCCATCAATATTCCCGGTTTTATAGAGCAGGTTAAGAACGGCAATTTTGAAGAGGCATACAAGATTATCAGCCAGTCCAGTGCACTTCCCGCAGTCTGCGGACGTGTATGTCCCCAGGAGAGTCAGTGCGAGGGCAAATGTATCAGAGGTATTAAGGGTGATCCCTTAAGTATCGGTAAACTTGAGAGATTTGTTGCCGATTGGGCAAGAGAGAACAATATTAAGCCTGAACCTGCAAAGGAGAAGAAGGGTAAGAAAGTAGCCGTTATCGGTTCCGGTCCTTCCGGACTTACCTGTGCCGGCGATCTTGCCAAGATGGGATATGATGTTGTTATTTTCGAAGCACTTCACGAAGCAGGCGGCGTGCTTGTATACGGTATTCCCGAGTTCAGACTTCCCAAGGAAGCGGTTGTTAAAAAGGAAATTGAAAATGTTAAGGCTCTTGGCGTTAAGATTGAGACTGATGTTATTATCGGAAAGAGCGTAACCATCGATGAGCTTTTGAATGAAGAGGGATTTGACGCAGTATATATCGGCTCAGGTGCCGGTCTTCCCAAATTCATGGGTATTCCCGGAGAGAACTCCAACGGTGTATTCTCCGCAAATGAGTACCTTACCAGAAGCAATCTTATGAAAGCCTTTGATGAGAACTCAACAACTCCCATTATGAGAGCAAAGAAAGTTGCGGTTGTAGGTGGCGGAAACGTTGCTATGGACGCTGCAAGAACAGCTCTCAGACTTGGAGCAGAGGTTCATATAGTATACAGAAGAAGTGAGGTGGAACTTCCCGCCAGAGTTGAGGAAGTACATCACGCTAAAGAAGAGGGTATCATCTTTGATCTTCTCACAAATCCCGTTGAAATCCTTGCCGATGAAAAAGGCTGGGTAAACGGAATCAAGTGTGTGAAGATGGAGCTTGGCGAGCCTGATGAAAAAGGAAGAAGAAGACCCAAGGCTGTAGAGGGTTCCGAGTTTGTTATGGATGTTGACTGTGTAATTATGTCATTGGGAACTTCACCCAATCCCCTTATTTCATCCACAACAAAAGGACTTGATACAAACGAGCGTAAGTGTATCGTTGCCGATGAGAAGACAGGTCTTACTTCCAAAGAGGCCGTTTATGCCGGCGGTGATGCGGTTACCGGAGCCGCTACGGTTATTCTTGCCATGGGAGCAGGTAAGACTGCTGCCAAGAGCATAGATGAGTTCCTTTCTAAATAATTGATTTAAATATTGTATTACATAAAACTTAAGGAGAGAGATCAATGGCTTGGTGTCCCAAATGCAGAAACGAATATCGGGAAGGGATTAAGGTATGCGCGGATTGCGGTCAGGAACTTGTAGAGACTTTGGAGGATACACCCGGCATGATCCCTCTCTATTTTGGTGAAGAAAAAGATCTTCTTGAGATAAAAGAGTATCTTTTGAAGAATAACGCTATTACCGATGCGGATGTGAGATTCGATTCCGAGGATTCTCAGTACGAGCTTTTGGTGGAAGCCGATTCCATGGATGAAGCAAAGAAAATGCTCAGAGTTTATTTTATGGATAAACTAAGTAAAGAGGCTGCAAACACTGAGGAGGAAACAACTGACAAAGAGGATTGCGACTCATGTGAGTGCAATAAATCCTCCGTATATGTTTCATCCAAAGCCAAGGCCGAGGATTTCTCCTCAAGTGCCTGGTCTTTGATAATAGTGGGAGCAGTGGGACTTATTTGTCTTCTTCTTTCTGTTAAGGGAGTTATTAACATTTCTCTTTCAAATCCCGTACTGTTTTACAGTGTACTGGGCATTATGTTTATTGCATTTATCATTGCAGGCATTTCTTCCATGAAAAGATCGAAAGAACTGGGAGTCAAGGGAGAAGAAGAGGAAAAACTTATCAAGGATGTTACCGAATTCGGTCATAAGGAACTTGATAAGGAAAGTCTGCTCAAAGAGGCAGGAGAATCATTAAAGGATGGGGCGGATTCCTATTTTGTTAAATACGAGCTTATTAAAAATGAGCTTACAAAGCATTTTCCCGAGGCCTCGGAAAGTATTATAGATCATGTTATAGACACCGATCTCTACGATTTCTTATTTGAAGACATGGAAGATAAAAATAAAGAAAAATGAAAGTAACTCTTATCTGTGTCGGAAAGATTAAAGAAAAATTCTATTCCGATGCCATAAAAGAATATGAAAAAAGGCTTCAAAGTTACTGCACCTTTAAGATTGTGGAGGTAGCTGACGAAAAGACAAAAGAAGGAGCTTCACAGAAGATGAATGATTCCGTGAAACTTAAAGAAGCCGAAAGGCTGCTTCCTTTTATTAAAGATGACGATTACGTAATTACTTTGGAGATACTTGGCAAATCCCCGGATTCCGTGGAGTTTGCCAAAACTATAAACGAGTGTACTCTCAGGGGGAAGAGCAGTATTGTATTTATAATCGGCGGTTCGTTGGGATTACATGAAAATGTTGTCAGACGGGCCGATTTTCATTTGAGTTTTTCCAAAATGACTTTTCCCCATCAGCTTATGCGTGTAATCCTTACAGAGCAGATATACAGGGCCTTTAGGATTATTAATAATGAACCTTATCATAAATGAGAAAAAAAGAAAAAGTACTTGAGATAATAAAAAGATTAAAAGAAGAATATCCCGATTCCGGCTGTTCTTTAATATATGACGAAAACTGGAAGCTTTTAGTGAGTGTAAGGCTGGCTGCTCAGTGTACCGACGAGAGAGTTAATGTAATCACAGCCGAATTGTTTGAAAAGTACCCCACCATGGAAGCTCTGGCCTATGCTTCACAGGATGAAATATTCGAGATTGTGAAGCCCTGCGGACTTGGTAAATCCAAAGCCAAAGATATAAAAGAATGCATGAAAATGCTGGTTGAAGTTTATAATGGCAATATTCCCGACAATATGACAGATTTGTTAAAGCTTCCGGGAGTGGGAAGAAAAAGCGCAAACCTTATTTTGGGGGATGTTTTCGGTAAAGATGCCATTGTTACGGATACTCATTGTATAAGACTTTCCAACAGACTGGGATTAACCGAGGAGACGGAGCCCTTTAAGGTGGAAAAAAGTCTTCTTAAGATAGTTCCGAAAGAAGAAGGAAATATGTTGTGCCACAGATTTGTGGATCACGGAAGAAAAGTTTGCAGCGCAAGAACAAAGCCTTTTTGCGACAGATGTGTGCTTAGTGATATCTGCCCCAAAAGAGGCGTATAGGGGGATTTGTTATGAGAATGTACGACATCATAATGAAGAAAAGAAACGGTTTCGAGCTCACCAAAGAGGAGATTGAATTCTTCGTTAAGGGTTATACAGCCGGAAGTATTCCCGATTATCAGGCATCTGCTTTGATGATGGCTGTTTTTTTCAAAAAGATGACGAAGAAAGAGACTCTCTATCTTACCCTTGCCATGAAAAACAGCGGCGATGTGCTGGACCTTAGCGGGATTAAGGGTATTAAGGTGGATAAACATTCCACCGGTGGCGTTGGGGATAAGACAAGTCTTACACTGACGCCCCTTGTGGCGTCTTTGGGAATTATCGTTGCTAAAATGAGCGGAAGAGGTCTTGGACATACCGGGGGTACCATTGATAAGCTTGAGAGTTTTAAAGGCTTTTCAACCGCTATTTCCACCGAGCAGTTTATAAAAAATGTTAACGAGATAGGTATTGCCATTATGGGACAGACCAAAAATCTTGCCCCTGCGGACAAAAAGCTTTACGCCTTAAGAGATGTTACCGCAACTGTGGACAATATGTCTCTTATAGCCAGCTCCATTATGAGTAAGAAGCTGGCGGCGGGCGCCGATGCCATTGTACTTGATGTTAAATGCGGAAGCGGTGCCTTTATGAAAACATATGATGATGCACTGGCTCTTGCAACAGAGATGGTGGATATCGGCAATAATGCAGGGAAAAAGACAATTGCTGTTATTTCCGATATGGATCAGCCTTTGGGATGCTGTGTGGGAAATGCGCTTGAAGTAAAAGAGGCCATTGAAACCCTTAAGGGTAACGGCCCCGAAGATTTCAAGAAGCTTTGCATGACCCTGGGAGCCCAGATGCTTATTGCAGGCGAAAAGTGCGGCGATGAAGAGGAAGCCTATGAGAAGCTTGAAGAAGCTATCAGTTCCGGCAAAGCTTTGGATAAGCTGGCTTCTTTTGTAAAAGCACAGGGCGGTGATGAGAGTGCGGTTTACAATACCGATCTTTTGCCGAAGGCTTCAATTACCGAAGAAATCCTCCTTGACGAAGAGGGATATGTTAAGCATATTGCCTGTGATGAAGTGGGTATTTCCTCCCTTATGCTTGGGGGCGGAAGAGAGACTTTGGATTCTGTTATCGATCTTTCCGTAGGTATTGAAATCCTTAAGAAAAAGGGTGATAAGGTTGGAAAAGGCGAGCCCATAGCCATAATTCATGCCAATGACAAAGACAAGCTTAAAGCCGCATCGGAAAGACTTAAAAAAGCTTATGAAATAACCCCCGAAAAGGTGGAGAAAGAAGCCCTTATCAAAAATATTATCAAATAACCGGAGGTCTCATGGAGATAACCGAAAGAGCCGAGTTTTCTGCGGAGGATATGCAAAAAATATTCGGTGCCAATGATGTTTATATAAGAAAAATAGAAGACAGCTACCACGTTATTGTGACAGACAGAAACGGAATGGTCAACGTGACGGGGGACAGAGAAAATGTATCGAAGGCCATGGAACTTTTGAGGGAATTATGTATTCTTTCGAAAAAAGGTTCCGATTTAAACGATACATCCATGAATTATGCAATTGAGATGGGGATGGAATCCAAAGCGGGAGCCATTAACGATCTTGATACGGATATAATATGCCATACCGTTTTCGGAAAGCCCATTAAACCCAAAACTCTCGGCCAGAAAAAGTATGTTGAAGCCATAAGGGACAAGATGATAACCTTCGGTATCGGTCCCGCGGGTACAGGTAAAACATATCTTGCCATGGCCTGCGCCATAAAAGCTTTTAAAAACGAAGAGGTAAGTCGTATCATTCTTACGCGCCCTGCCATTGAAGCGGGAGAGAAATTGGGATTTTTGCCCGGTGATATGCAGAGTAAGGTGGATCCTTATCTCAGACCTTTGTATGATGCCCTTTATCAGATAATGGGTGCGGAGAATTTTCTTAAAAATATGGAAAAAGGCCTTATTGAAGTGGCGCCTTTGGCATATATGAGAGGAAGAACTCTGGATAATGCTTTTATTATCCTTGATGAGGCTCAGAATACAACTCCCTCACAGATGAAAATGTTTTTAACCAGAATAGGATTTGGTTCCAAGGTGGTGGTTACCGGAGATGAGACCCAGGTGGATTTGGGTCCGGGGGCTACATCGGGACTTATTGTGGCGGGAAAAGTTTTAAAGAAAATAGACGATATCGCTTTTTTAAGATTTACCAATTCGGATGTGGTAAGACATCCCCTTGTACAAAAGATAGTAAAAGCATATGAAGATTATGAAAATATAAATAAGCATGGAAAAAAGACAAGAGGTTCGGGAAATAAGAATTGATCCAAAAAAAATAATCGCGGAGATTATAATAGCCCTGGTTTATTCCGCATTAACGGCTTTGATAGGGATAATCAAAGATTTTGATATCGTTATCACAGTACGTAACTGTATTATATCCTGCGCCCTTGTGCTTACCCTGGGGCATATGTACCGTCAGGAGTATATTTACGAAGACCTGCAGTACTCCAACATGCGTCACTATTATAGGTTTTGGGTATGTTTCGCAATTTGCGGTGCCGTAAGCTTTGTGCTGGTGTTTGTGCCACCTCTGGGCTGGCCCTTTCTGGGGATGTTTGTGGGGCTTTGTTTGTTCTCCGATTCATTATGCGCCTGCGCCGGGGGTACGATGTTACTTTTCGTCACAGCATTAAATGCGGGATGTGACATGACAGTTGTGGCTGCTTACCTGATTGCAGGTTGTTTGGCTGTGTCTTTGTATAAACACATTGACGAGACCTTTAAGGTCTATATTCCCACAGTGCTCACTTTGGTTTGCCTGTCACTTTTGTTACTTGCGGTTTCCTTTATCCAGCTTAAAAGAACTCTTACATTTACGGATGTGGTTATACCCGGTATTAATGTGGTGGTTACAGGACTTTTGGTAATCTGGATACTCAGAATGTTTTCGGGGCGTGTGGTTTTTTGCGACAGAGACAGGCTTTTGGAATTAAACGATACGGAAAATCCTCTTTTGATGGAATTGAAAAACACTTCTCAGAGGGCTTACTATATTTCCATACATACGGCTTATTTTTGCGAGAGAGTCGCCATGGCCTGCGGACTGGACAGTGATGTTTTGAAATGCGCCGCTTATTACCATAAACTTGCCAAAGATACTTCATTTATGGAGGAAAACA
>JAILPU010000004.1 GCA_024699395.1 Lachnospiraceae bacterium
GTGTCTGCGACAGTATCAATTATCTTCTTAACGAAGAGGATATTTTGGCAGTCTTCAAGCTGGTTAACAATTACCTTTATCCCGGGGGCATTTTTATTTTTGATTTTAATACCAAATACAAATACGAGACTGTTATCGGCGACACCACCATCGCGGAAAACAGGGATGATTGCAGCTTTATCTGGGAGAACTATTACGACCCCGAAACCTTTATAAACGAGTACGATCTCACTGTTTTTATAAAGGAAAAGGATGAGATTTTCAGGCGTTTTAGTGAGACTCATATCCAGAGGGGCTATACTCTTGAGGAGATAAAGGCGCTTCTTGATGAAGCGGGGCTTTCATTTGTGGAAGCCAAAGACTGCGATACGGATTCGGAACCTTCATGCCAAAGCGAAAGAATTAGAGTGGTGGCAAAGGAATGTACTAAAGATTTGGGAGAGACAGTAAATGAGTGATCACATAGTAAGAGTTACAGCCGAAGGTAAGATAAGAGCCTTCGCCTGTGATACAACAGAAATTGCGGAAAAAGCAAGACAGGCCCACAATACAAGCCCTGTGGTGACGGCGGCTCTGGGAAGACTTATGACTGCCGGGGTTATGATGGGAATCATGATGAAGGGCGATGCCGACATACTCACCATTCGCATTAATGGCGACGGTCCTGTTAAGGGGCTTTGCGTTACAGCCGACAGTAAAGGCCATGTAAAAGGATACGCCGAGGAACCCTGCGTGGTGATTCCTGCCAATTCCGTGGGAAAACTTGATGTTGCCGGGGCTGTGGGTAAGGGAGACCTTGTGGTTATAAAGGATCTTGGCTTAAAAGAACCTTATGTTGGTCAGGTTGAACTTATAAGCGGAGAGATTGCCGAGGATATAACCTATTATTTTGCTTCATCCGAGCAGACTCCTTCCTCCGTGGGACTTGGTGTCCTTATGGACAAAGAGAACAAGGTTAAGTGCGCCGGGGGATTTGTTATCCAACTTATGCCCGATGCAACCGATGACGATATAGCTAAAATCGAAGAGAATCTTAAGAAGTTTACATCGGTTACAACCGAGATGGATAACGGTAAAACTCCCCTCGAGATGCTTCAAATGCTTTTGGAGGGCTTTGATATAGAGGTTCTCGACGATGTGCCCTGCTCTTTTTACTGTAACTGTGACAAACAGCGTGTGTCCAAAGCACTTATTTCCATAGGGAAAAAAGAACTTAAGGATATGATAGATGACGGAAAAGAAGTAACGTTAAACTGCCATTTTTGCAACAGTAACTATACCTTTACTGTGGACGAGTTAAAGGAGTTATACGAGCTGGCAAGATAGGGGTTATTATGTATGAGGTGATAGGGGACGCAATCGGACTTATTGAAAAAAGTGTTTCTGAGGGCAAGCTTTGCTCTGCCTGTATAGCCATCGGTAGTCAGAACGAGGTCTATGCCTCGGAGTGTTTCGGAAAAACCTCGGTTTTGGATGGAGCACCTGATGTAAATGACAAAACCCTTTACGATATGGCGTCCATGTCTAAGATAATCACAGTCACCCTTCTTACTCTAAAGGCTGTTGATGAGGGGCTTTTAGGCCTTTACGATAAGGTGGAGGATTTCGTTAACAAAGGTCTTGTAGCTGACAATCCTCATTCTTTTGGTGAAAAAGGTAAAATAACCATATTTGAGCTATTGACCCATACCAGCGGTCTTTCGGCTCATTATATGCTTTGGAATTATATAAATGACCCTGAGGATGCCCTTGGGTTTATACTTGAGTCACCCCTTTTGTACGAAAGAGGAAGGGACGTGACCTATTCCTGCATGGGATTTATTGTTTTGGGGAAGATTCTGGAATTTGTCTATGGAAAACCCCTTGACGAAATCTCACAAAAATATGTTTTCAAGCCCCTGGGCATGGAAAATACTTCCTATCACAGATTAAATTCCCATCTTGATACCAAGCCTTACTGTGAGAACTGCGTCTTAACGGAAAAGGATACAAAGACGGGGGAATGGCTTCAGGGTGTTGCTCACGACGAGAATGCCAGGTTTCTTAAAGGCGTTGCGGGAAATGCGGGGGTATTTTCAAATCTTTCGGATATGATAAGATATGCTTCTTTTTTATCTATGTCATCATTGGGAAAAGGAAAATATATAGACGACGGGCTTTTTAGGAAAGCCATAACCAATCAGACCAAGGGGATGTCTCAGAACAGAGGGCTGGGATTTCATCTGGCAGGATATGATTGTTTCACAGGTGATCTTTTTAACAGGAATGCATTCGGTCACACGGGATTTTGCGGCTGCCACATACTGGTATCCCCCAAAACAGGGCTTTATGTCCTTCTTTTAACAAATCGTGTTCATCCCACAAGGGAAAACACTGCTTTATTTGACATAAGGAGAGAACTTCATGATATTCTCTCCCCATTATCATAAAAAAACCGTATAGCGGAAAGGAATCATTATGTATACTAACATGGCAATCAGTATTGCGACATGGGCCAACTCTATTGCGGATACTTTTCAAAAATGTTTTATCAAAGAAGACCGTTACAAATTAATGCTCTCGGGACTGGTGGTTACCATACAGGTATCCATTCTGGCAGTAATTTTGGGACTTCTTATCGGATTTGTGGTGGCTCTTTGCAATATGTCCAAGAATAAGATACTTAAGCTTTTCGGAAAGGTTTATACCGATATCATAAGGGGAACCCCTTCCGTGACACAGCTTATGATCATATATTTCGTTATTTTTGCATCGGTTCACTGGGATAAATGGATAATCGCCGCCATAGCCTTCGGAATAAACTCCGGCGCCTATGTATCGGAGATAATCCGTGCGGGAATCCTTTCCGTGGACAAGGGACAGACGGAGGCCGGACGAAGCCTTGGACTTAACGGCGTCCAGACCATGATGGGCATCGTGGTGCCCCAGGCTGCCAAGAACATCTTGCCTGCCCTTTGCAATGAGTTTATCACCATCATTAAGGAAACGGCCATCGTTGGTTACGTGGGACTTATGGATATTCAGAAGGCGGGAGATTTCATAAAATCTGCCACATATATCCCTTACATGCCCTTATTGGGAACCGCGGTGATTTACTTTGTGCTTATAAAGCTTCTTACCATAGTATTCTCCAAGCTTGAGACCAGGCTTAGAATGAGCGAGGCAAGATAATTTTGAGGACGGTTGCAACCAAAGTGACGAGCGAGAATTATGGTGAGCGGTTTTACAAGGTATTTACAAGTATGGCTATAGTCACGGTATAACATGAAGGGATGCGAATATTGCCACATATAATATAATACAAAAATGGCGGGATCAACGGCCGCGCCACGGTACGT
>JAILPU010000046.1 GCA_024699395.1 Lachnospiraceae bacterium
GGTGGTCTTAACAAGAGCCACACCGGCCTCGTCGGAATAAGCCATAAGCTCCAGTTCCTTAACTGCCTCAATTTTTTCCCTGGCAATTCCCATGGCTCTTGAGTGAGGTGCGTAGAAAACATCATCAAATCCTCTGAAAAGAGGTGAAGTGGGCTTCATTACCCTGTGAGCATATACGCCTGAAAGCTTCTCTTTTCTGTCAAAGCGCTCCAATCCGTAGTAGTAATAAAGCGCCGCAAAGCACGCCCAGCACAAAAAGAATGTACAGTGCACGTGAGTTTCGCACCAGTCCATTATCTTACAAATCTCATCCCAGTAAGCCACATCTTCAAATTTTACATAATCAAGAGGCGCTCCGGTGATGATCATTCCGTCAAACTTTCTGTTCTTAATCTGATCAAATGTAGTATAGAAAGAATCAAGATGATGAGCTGAAGTATGAGTGGGTCTGTAAGATGCTGTCTGAAGCAGCTCAATATTTATCTGAAGAGGACTGTTGGACAGCTTTCTCAAAAGCTGTGTCTCCGTAACCTCTTTATTGGGCATCAGATTGAGAATAAGCACATTAAGCGGACGGATATCCTGGTGCATTGCCCTGAACTCGTCCATAACAAATATATTTTCAGCCTCCAGTATATCTCTTGCAGGCAACTCGCTTTTAATCTTAATAGGCATGTATTATTCCTCTTTTCGCTAAAATATTTTTTTATTAACCGATTACACCGGTATCTCATATTCCTTAATAAAATCATCCTCTGAGACGATTCTGATTCCCAGCTCTTTGGCTTTCTTATTTTTGGAGGAAGCTGAGTTGATATCATTATTGATAAGGCACTCCGTTTTGGCGGAAATGCTTCCCGACACCTTGCCTCCCATTTTCTCAATAATGTCCTTAAGATCGTTTCTGCTTGAAAAATGCTCAAGACTTCCCGTTATCACAAAGGTTTTTCCCGAAAGCAAAGAGTTGGTGTTCTCTTCCTTTACAATCTCAAGCTCCTTTAAAATCCGGTCCATCATCCCTTTTTTGGCAGGATCGTGCATATAATCATAAAGGGATGAAGCAATCACCTCTCCTATATGATCTATGGACGCAATCTCCTCGCAGGTTGCATTTTCTATGGCATTAAGATCGTCATTAAAATGCCTGCATATAAGCTTTGCATTGGCACCGCCCACATTAAGGATTCCCAATGCGCTTAAGAAACCGGCGCAGGTGGTCTTTCTTGACTGCTCTATCTTTTCCATAAGATTATTGAAAGACTTTTCGCCAAAGCCCTCCATGGATGTGATGGCTTCCCTGTGATCCGAAAGATGGTAAATATCAGCAAACTCCCTGATAAAGCCCATATCAACGAACTTTTCAAGGGTCGCCTCACTCAAGCCTTCAATGTTAATCGCATCCCTGCTTACAAAATGAGCAAAACTCTTTATCTGCTTTGCAGCGCAGTCATCGTTGGTACAATACAGGCTCTTGGTTTCCTTTTCCTGAACCACCGAAAGTTTACCGCCGCAAACAGGACAGATATCCGGTATTGTAAGCGTATTACTTCTGGTAAGATTCTCTGCGATCTGAGGGATAATCATATTGGCTTTGTATACCTGAAGGGTATCTCCCTCCCCCAATTCAAGTGCTTCCACAATGCTTAAATTGTGAAGTGACGCTCTGCTTACGCTGGTTCCCTCAAGCTCAACGCTGTCAAAAACAGCAACGGGATTGATAAGTCCGGTTCTGCTGGCACTCCACTCAACATATTTTAAAGATGTCTCTTTAATGTCATCAGCCCATTTAAAAGCAATGGAATCTCTTGGAAACTTAGCAGTTCTTCCAAGACTTTTTCCGTATTCTATATCATTATAGGTTAACACAAGACCGTCGGAAGGTATATCATATCCTTCGATTTTTTGAGCAAAAAACTCAATGCGCTCCAATATGTCCTTTGCGGTAACAACATAGTGTTCCACCACTTCAAAGCCCTGTTCAGAGAGGAACTCAAACATTTTAAGCTTTGAATTATGAAAATCCGTATCCTCCGCAGACACAAGATTAAAAGCAAAAAATTTAACTCTTCTTTGCGCCGTAATCTCGCTGTTTAACTGTCTCACTGAACCGCTGCAAAGATTCCTTGGGTTTTTGTAGGCTTCTGCCGATTCGGGCATTGACTCATTTATCTTATTAAAATCCGAATAACCGATAACAGCTTCGCCCCTTAACACCAGCTCTCCCTTAAAGGGTATTTCCAGGGGAAGGTTCATAAAAGTACGGGCATTGCCTGTTATAACCTCACCCACTTCACCGTTTCCTCTGGTGACTGCCTTAACAAGCTTACCCTGATTATATGTAAGAACTATAGTAAGTCCATCCAGCTTCCAGGACAAAAGGCCTTCCTTGTCCTTAAGCCACTCTCTCAAAGTCTCCCTTTCCTTTGTCTTATCAAGGGAAAGCATAGGGCTTTGATGGCGCTCCTTGGGCAGTTCCTCAACTGCCTGATAGCCCACCTTCACTGTGGGGCTGTTGGCAAGCACCATTCCACACTCTTTTTCAAGTGCTTCAAGCTCATCGTAAAGCTTGTCATATTCGAAATTACTCATTATCTCACGGTCTTCACCATAATAAGCTTTTGATGCTTTATTTAAAACATCCACAAGATATCTTATCCTGTCTCTTTTTTGTCCCATATCCATTTATCTGTAATCTCCCTTTTTTATCGGGGATATATCATTCCCACAGTTTTATAAAGCTTTTTGGCCTCTTCGCCGGTTATCTCTCTCAAAGCTCCCGGTTTAAGATCCTCCAAAAGAATATTAAGTACCCTCACTCTTTTCAAGTTTGTAACTTCGTATCCCAATGCGGCACACATTCGTCTTATCTGTCTGTTCAAGCCCTGGGTTATTATAAGTGAAAAACTCTTATCCGACAGGGGTTTAAGTAAAGCCGGCCTGGTGGTGACACCGAGTTCCTTTAAGAATACACCATTCTCCATGGATTTGACAAACAAATTGTCATATTTCCTGTTTAAAGTAACGATATATTCCTTCTCATGACCCGCAGATCCCCGCATCATATTGTCGATAAGGTCTCCGTCATTGGTAAGAATCAAGAGACCCTCACTGTCCCTGTCAAGTCTCCCCGCGTAGGTGACACCTTTGGGAATCTCCGGAATCATATCAAGGGTTAACTCTGCGTGAGCATCGTTTTTGGTACAGGTTACCCCCGCAGGCTTATTGTATGCATAGAGCATAAGGTTTTTCATCGGGGTTATCGGTCTGTTTTCCACCAAGACAACATCACCCTCGGATACCTTCTGTCCGCACTCCGCCTTAACGCCGTTTACGGTCACTTTGCCCTCTTCAATAAGTTTATCCGCTTCACGCCTCGAAGCGATTCCCGAAGAAGCTATATATTTATTAAGTCTTATTTCTTCCATTGTTTGATATCCCAAAACTGTAGTCGGATATTCATCCTTAATTATCCAACCAAAATAATAATCTGTTCTATTCCGATGCTATGCCGATAACAACAACCCACACAAATATCGGTCACTGCACCGACAATATGTTCTACGCATCTTCATATTTCTCCATATCATCCAGCATGGAGACGGCGGGTATTCCATTACCTTCAATCAGTCCTCTTTTGGCGGTTTCGTCCGCAAGCTCGTTATAGTACACCTTTGAATGCGCTTTAACCTTTTTAAAATCTATCTTTATGGACTTTGACCATTCTGCCATGGCTTTTGCATATTTGGTCGTATTGACCGTATTGGTCTTCCACTCGCCCTTCGCCCACTTTTCTATTCCAAGATAATCATAGCAGACCGTCACGGAGGAAAAACCGTTTTTCATGGCACATTTTACGGCATACATCGCTCCCAGCATCTCTCCGGAAACATTGCGGGATTTTAACCCTTCTTCACTGTCTCCGTTTCCAAAAGCCAGCCTTATATCGTTATTGTCTCTTATAAAAACACAACCGAAGGAATATCGATTTATGCTCTCCTCGAAACTTCCGTCTACATACACCAAAAGGCTGCCCTTTTGGGGCAGCTCTTTAGGTGGATTATCTTCAATTTCATCAAGTCCCAAATACTTAAGAGCTTCATTTTTGGTCTTAAAGCTCTTATATTCAGCCTTACTGTAACCTGCTACATTGGCTTCACATTCCTCCCAGGTCGTATATATCCCCGGGGTAATGCCCTTTTTAACGGCGTAAAATTTATTGCCCATCTTACTCCTTAAAGATTCTTTGAATTATAGAATTCGTAATCGTTCTTACCGCCCTTCTTAACACGGTACATTGCTTCATCAGCGTAGAAAATAAGCTGTTCCATGTCAGCAGTATCGTTGGGGTAAAGAGCCAGTCCGATTGAGCCTGTAAGCTTCATCTGCTGATCTCCCACCTGGAATTTCTCCACAAACATTTCCTTACACTGCTGTGCGGATCTCTCCACTATCTTCTTCTGAATGCTTCTTACGATAGCGATAAACTCGTCACCCGCATATCTGTAAGCCATAAATGTGGTGGCTTCAAAATTCTTAAGTCTGTCGGCAAGTCCCACCAGAACCTCATCACCTGCCTGATGTCCGTAATTATCGTTTATGCCCTTAAAGTTATCGATATCTATCATGATAACGGTACAGGGAGCATTGTTGTTAATAAGCTCTCCCAAGTCGTGCATAAACTTGTTTCTGTTGGGAAGGCCGGTAAGGAAGTCATGCTCCGAAGCATTTTCCATAATATTTCTGGCTCGTTTAAGTTCCGCCATATCTCTGGCGTGCCTGATATAAACCGCGATTCCCAAAACAATGCCGGTTATCAAAAGAACCAGCAATATAAGGTAAAGCCAGATCTTATCCTTATTTCGCTCCAAAAAGCCCGGTTTATGATTAATAACCTGATAAGCTTCTTTTATATTCTTGATATTTACATTGTATTTTCTGGCGATTTCCTCATCGATTGCTACATAAAGGAATGACATATCATTGGAAAGACCTGTGTTGGCAAAGGCAAGGCCGTTATAATAATTGTTTGCCATCTTGCCGGCGATACGTCCTAACTGATTATATGAAAGGATGTATCCTCCCAATGCACCGTATCCCAATGTTTCATCAGTCATTGCAAAGCAGGGTACTTCAAGATTTTCGGAAATAATCTCCATTGATTTCTTGGGAGAAAGCACCGTTCCTTCAGAATCCTTGCTGCAACACATATAAATGAACACCGACCGCTTGGAAATTCCCTGAAGGCGCTTGCCCAACTGCTTTGTGGAAATCTCACCGCAGTTTAAATCCACAAACTTCAAATTGGGGAACTTCTCCTGAAGAGCCATGAACTCTTTACGCATCCTTTGGCCTTCATCGGTATCATCAAGGATTCCCACAACTCTTTCGGTATTGGGATAAAGGGTTGTGGCAATTCTTATATTCTTCTCCATGGAGCCTTTATTGTTAAAGCCCACAACATTCTTAAGCTGTACCGCTTCCTTATATAAGGCGTTATCATCGATATCCATACAAATAATTGGAATCTCCGGAACATATTCCTTTCTGTTGTCAATGGTAAACCTCAAAGCCTCGTCACCACTGCATATGATAACGTCATAGCGCTTATTTTCCGCAATTCTTGCAGAAAAAACGGAAGAAAAAGCAGTCAACGTATCTTCACCGTGGACAACATCCCTGTCCATGAAGATAACATCTATCATCGCTTTATCTTCCAAAAAGCTTTCAAGGCCCTGTAATTGCAGTTTTACAGAACTCTTGGCATATGAATAAGAGCTGATAAACAATATCCGCTCCCTCTTGGTTTCATCCTCTTTGGCCTTACCGGAAAAACCGGCCACTAAAAACAATGTAAAGACTGTAGCGAAAAGACAACACCTTTTGATAAATAATCGAAATGTTTTCCCCATAACGCCTCTCGATTCAATCTTTTTTAACAGGTATAGGACAATTATAACACAATAGTTCCAACCGGTAAAGCTTACTGAAGGAATTCCGTTTTGATATATCCCACACTGCCCTCATAATTTACTTTTGACCATTCTCCCTCTTCACCGATAATATCAACGGTGTTCCCCGCAAGAACAGTCCCTATTCTGTCAGCATCCTCACCTGCTTTCGCCCTCACGTTCACATTGTCGGTTGCTGTCATAGTCTTTATTACCTCCATATCCTGTGCACTTTCCTCAAGTGCAAGATACTCAGACTTTATAAATCCCTGATTGCCCTCAAACTCCACCTTGGACCAGCCGTTAACCTTCTGCTCCAAGACAAGAAGTCTCATGCCTTCCGTAGCCTTACCAACTTTCTCAGCATTCTCACTGTCGGAACTTCTCACATTAACTGTAGTGGTAGCCTTGGCATAAACATTCTGAGCCAGTATCTCCTCGGTTGTATCGGGAGGTGTATTTTCCCCTTCGGGAGCGGGAGTGGTCTCCTCTTCATTCTCCTTGGCAAGCATAACGCCAACCGTGGTATTTACATTGTTTCTAACCTCATTAAGGTAATCCAGAACCTCGGGATTTGCGCTCATAAGATCGTTAAATTCCACATTGATTCTGTTGTTAAACTCAATGACATCGTCCTGTTCACTCACGGAAACAATGTAATCGTTAACCTCCTGAGTGCACTCTCCGTAATTAAAATATCTCTTTCCGTTCTCATCGGTGCAGGCATAGAAAGCCTGATATCCGGGTATCTCAATACCCTCATACTTGGAAAGCACCAGCTTGTAGCACACAAAAGCAAGGGTCTCCCCGGGATTAAGACCGGGTTTTACATAAATTTCCACCGAAGGATAACTCTTAACATATTTTCCGTACTCAAGGCGGCTCAAAACATCCTGATCGGATATATCCTTGCAGATGCTTCTCAAAGTATCCGCATCCTGACTTACGGTGGCATTGTAATAGGTACATGCAAGTGTATAAAGTTCCTGATCCGTATTGGCCTGAAGCGCCTTATCCAGATCGGGTGCGGTTGTGGCATTGTCAGCCTCCGATGAACTTACGGAAGCCAGTGTCTCATTAAGTTCCCTGTTGTCCACAGCTTTACCTCTGGACTTATTGAGCATAAATGCAACCACAATGGCAATTACTGCAATGCAGACTACGGGTACGATTATCTTAGAGTTGTCATATATAAATTTTTTGATGTTATCTATTCTTTCTTTCATATTTTCTCCATTTTTGTATGCGATGATGCAAATGCATCCGACAGGAATCGAACCTGCATTAAAGGCGTCGGAGGCCTCCGTTCTATCCATTAGACTACGGATGCAAAGGGTTTTTATTTGTTACAAATTTATTACATCATCTTTCTCATATTATCACAAAGAGCCTGCCTTGTCTACTTTTTTCATAGCTGCGGGGCATTTCGGCCCCGCAGTATGACCTAATTTCTACGGTTTAATCCCGTAGTTTATACCCGCAGAATATATTATGAGCTTTCTCTGCGCAATCCATTCATGTAATTCCGGATTATGTTTCCAATCACCTGGTCCGTTACATGATTGCATCATACAATTGCATCCTATGACTCCCTCATTCAATTCCGTAACATGATTGAATTTTATAATCATATCCCATGTTTTGTGGCATTGTATCAGTATATCACACGATCTCCAAGAGTTTCTTCTCATGATCGTAAAAATACAGACTGTCCGACAGCACATCCTCAGGCTCCAACTGTGTTATATTTATCTCTCTTATCATTTTTTTAGCCTGAAAACTGTCCCGCAAAAGCTTATCCGTCACCACAATGGTTTCGTGAACCGAACTGGGAAGAACAAAGAAATCCCCGCCCATCACGTCACTCACATCCCCCAAAACCCCGGGGTAAAGAATGACCGCAGCACCAAACAGCCTTTTACGGTTACCCAGCACATACATGGGCATATTAAACGCTCCCTGTTCCAAAAGCCGTTCCAGTTCGCTGCATTTTTGGGAGCACAGCTTTTTTAAGACTCCCCCCATATCTTCAAAAGATTCCTGTAAAAGTCTGGGAGTGTTTTTCAAGGCTTCCTTATAAAGAGTGTCCACATCAACGCCCCACAGCTTAATATGGGGCTCTCTCACAAGAATGGAGCCCTCCCCCAGCACGCTGTCTGTGTAAACATAGTAAAAAACTATGGCAAGATCCAGATATTCCTTATAGGGCACATCCTTTAAAAAGACTTCATTGCGGTTTTTATTTACAAGTTTAAAAGCTATGCGGTCCTTCACCTTATCAAAATCGGTATAGAAGGAAAGATCCACATTTTTAGTGGGGGCGTTTGCTTTTAATACTTCAAGGAGCCTTTCCTTTATTTCTTTAAGATCCCCTCCTGTCTTGTAATCCGCATAAAAAGAATTGATATAGACCGTAGGCGCCACATTCCTGTCATCCTTTTTAAGTCTGAGCCCCCACAGTACAACATCATTATTTTTGGTAACCCTCTCAACACTTAATTTCTGCCCTTCCTGAAGTTCGGGCAGTAACTCTTCTTTAATCATTTCCGCAAAATCTCTTATATCCATACTCCTTCTCCTTTCCAAGAAGAGAAAACCCCTCAAAATCTGCACGATTAATGTTTGCCTCAACAGTTACGATACGCGCGAGTGCGCATCCTTAGGGTCGCGTTTTTGTTAAATAGGAAGTTGCGGAGCAATTTCCTATTTAACAAAAAAAGACAGCACATATAAATGTACTGTCTGTAGGTTTCAGTTCTGCAATTGTCAGACGAAATTAAACTCTGGAGAGATATTCGCCTGTTCTGGTATCGATCTTGATAACGTCGCCCTGGTTAACAAAGAGGGGAACATTTACCTGAGCACCTGTCTCAACCGTTGCGGGCTTTGAAGCACCTGTAGCGGTATCACCCTTGAATCCGGGCTCTGTCTCTGTAATCTCAAGCTCAACGAAAAGAGGAGGCTCAACAGAGAAAACATTTCCGTTATGTGAGCAAACCTTGCACATTTCGTTCTCTTTAACAAACTTAAGAGCATCGCCTACTGTCTCGGCATTGAGAGCTGTCTGATCGTAAGTCTCTGTATCCATGAAATAGAAAAGATCTCCGTCAGCATAAAGATACTGCATATCTTTTCTGTCGATTCTTGCCTGAGGGCATTTCTCGGTAGGTCTGAAAGTCTTCTCAACCACACCGCCTGACTTGATATTCTTAAGCTTTGTCCTTACAAAGGCTGCGCCTTTACCGGGCTTAACGTGCTGAAATTCGATAATCTGGTATACGTTACCTTCAACTTCGATGGTAACACCGTTTCTGAAATCACTTGCAGAAATCATATTTTAAATTCCTCCTAAATAAATAAACACGACACAATCCGCTAACTATTTTACTACGGGTTCCGATGTTTTTCAATAGATTTTTCTGTAATTCGAATTTTTCTTTTTATATTTGTTGTAAAAATACAGTATAAGCCTCTCGGGATATCTTTTTAAGATTATCTGTATCTCCTCGTGAGGATCGATGGGGCGTACCAGAATGGTCTTTATGCCGCTCCTCTTCGCACCCCAGATATCGGTGAAAAGCTGATCCCCCACAAAAACGGTGGAATTGGCATCGGTATTCATAAGTTCCATTGCCTTAAGATAACCTTTTGTGGAAGGCTTGGAGGCCTTGTAGATATAAGGGCTCTTTACTGCATCAGCGAAAGGTTTAACCCTCTCCTCTTTATTGTTTGACAAAAGCATTGTCTTAAGTCCCGCTTTTCTCACCCTCTCAAACATAAGAACCGCTTCCTCTGTCGCGGGAGCGCCGTGGGGCACAATGGTATTGTCTATATCATATATAACGCCTCTGTATCCCTTGGCGTATAGTTTATCATAATCTATCCCGTAAGGTGACAAAGTATCCGAATCGGGAAACCATGTTTTAAACATATCACTCACCCTATTATTATTTCTTTTCAAAAACAGAACACACTTCCGTATTGGCAGTCCAGGGGAACTGATCCACGCACACAGCCTTCTTTAAGGTATATCCCATATCAAAAAACGAAGTCATGTCCCTGACAAAGGTTGTGGGATTGCAGGAAACGTACACTATCCTCTCCACGCCGTAGGATAGAATCTTTGGAAGAGCCTTGGGGTGGATTCCGTCTCTGGGGGGATCCAGAATAATAACATCCGGCTTGTCCTCAATTTCATCCAGCACTTTAAGCACATCCCCCGCGATAAATTCGCAGTTTTCAATTCCGTTTCCCTTTGCCGCTTCCCTCGCCGCCTTAACAGCTTCCTCAACGATTTCAACGCCAACAACTTTACCCGCAGTATGGGACACAAGCTGGGCAATGGTGCCTGTTCCGGAATACAGGTCGAATACCGTCTTGTCTTTACCCGTATCTCCCACATATTCACCCACTGTTTTGTAAAGTACTTCGGCGCTGTAGGAGTTGGTCTGGAAGAAGGAAAAAGGAGATATTCTGAAACGAAGTCCCAAAAGTTCCTCATAAAAATGATCTCTTCCGAAAAGCACTTCTGTCCTATCTGCTTTCACCACATCCGAAACGGAATCATTGAATATATGAAGGATTCCTTCGATGCTTCCCTTAAATCTGTTCTCTGAGGAAAGCTTTAAAAGCTCCTCCTTAAAGCCCTCTGTAACCTTATTTACATCAAACTCTTTCCCATCCCTGTCAAAATATTGAGAAGTGGTTACCAAAGCAATAAGAATCTCTCCCGTTTTGGAAGCCTTTCTCACAAGAAGATGTCTAAGAAACCCTTTATGGTCCATTCTGTGAAAATATGACATGTTAAGACTTCTGAAATAATCCCTTACAGTCTTAAGTATAAGTCTGTAGTCCTCGTCTACGATCATGCAGTCCGTAACACTCACCACATCATAAAAAGAACCTCTTTTGTGCATTCCCAGCTCAAGTTCTCCGCCTTTTACGGAATCGCCAAAAGAGAATTCCATCTTGTTCCTGTAGCCGTATACCACAGGGCTTCCTTTAATACCCTCAAAAACATAGGGGTTCTTATCAATGCCGGGAACATTATCAAGTAAGGTTTTGACTTGATCCTTTTTTAATTCAAGCTCATCATCGTAGCTTAAAGAAAGGTAATTACACCCTCCGCAGATCCCAAAAAGGGAACACGTCCGACCTGTCTCCATGGGTGATTTCTCAATCACTTCAAGAAGTCTGCCTTCCGCCTTCCCGTTTCGTTTTTTGGTCACAATAAATTTGATCTTCTGTCCCGGCGAAAAGAACACGACGGTCGTGATGGATTTTGCCGGGAGAGA
>JAILPU010000067.1 GCA_024699395.1 Lachnospiraceae bacterium
AGTGACGAGGAAAGCAAAAATTCGAGAGTATGTGGTAGCGACGAGGAAAGCAAAAATTCGAGAGTCCGTGATGATTCGAGAGTCTGTGGTAAAAACGGGTTGCATGCAAGTATGGTTGATTATGAGAACGTAAGCTGTGAAGCTTACTGTCATAACAAGTTTCTTGCGTTATTTACAGTGGCTGCGATTGCCCTCAATCTTTTTATTTTTGTTTTCACCACCAGCACCATGGTGCCCAGATACTATATAACGCTGTTTATATTTATCCTTCCCATGATGGCAAAATATCTTACGGAAAGCGGTGAGAAGTTTGCAAGGGATGCATATCTTGTGATATTCGGCGCATGTCTGTTGTTGGCTATGACCAAAACCGTTTACTCCTTTAAGACAGTTGACAAAAATGAAGCCAGAAAAGAAGTGGCAGCGTATCTGACCGAAAAAGGACTTGATTTCGGATATGCATTTTTTACGGATGCCAATATAATCACTGAATTGACTAACGGAAAAACTGAGATTGCAAATCTTTCAGGATTTTCAGAAAGTGGTGAGAGCGGTCATTTTTGTTATAAATATATATATACTCCGGAAATGTTTATGTGGTCCAGTCCTTTTTGTTATTATGAAAATGGATACCATTCAGGAAATGCTTTCATATTGCTTCCCTCGGATTCATATGATTATAATGGGACTTTGTACTTGAAAGAAGCTCTTGAGAGTGATTCTTCAGAGCATGAATCTGTGGCAGGATACGATATATATATTTTTGAATCCGTAGATGAAGCTTTGATAGAAAAAATATACGTGCAAGATTAGCGTTTATCAGATTGATAACATGCAGTCACATATCCGTGATTGAAAAACGGCGGCATATGTACTGCAAGATACCAATGGTGGGGAAAATCAGGTGATTTCACGTATCAATGTGGATTTAGAGTCATAAATTTATGAGCTCCAATATAAATTGAATTAATTAGTAAACGTACTAAAAATAATAAAAGCAGGTGAACAATATGATTAATATAGGATGTCACCTCTCGACTTCGGGAGGTTTTCTCGCAATGGCAAAGCATGCCTCCGAACTGGGAGCGGATACCTTTGCGTTTTTTACAAGAAATCCCAGAGGAGGAGCTGCCAAGGAAGTGGATCCCGCCGATGCAGAGGCTATGATGGAGTATCTTAGAGAGCATAATTTTGGGAAATTGGTTGCTCACGGAGCCTACACCATGAATATCTGCGCGGAAAAAATGAACGTGAGGGAATTCGCATGGCAGGCTCTTAAGGATGATATTAAAAGGATGGAAATGATTCCCGGTAATTACTATAATTTTCATCCCGGTTCCCATGTGGGACAGGGACCGGAGGTGGCCATTCCTTTGATAGCCCGGGCTTTAAATGAGGCGATGATACCGGACCAGAGCACAACAGTTTTACTTGAATGTATGGCAGGAAAGGGCTCTGAGGTGGGAAGAAATTTTGAAGAGATTAGAGCCATTATTGATAAAGTTGAGAACAACGACAAATTGGGCGTGTGCATGGACAGCTGTCATATATGGGACGGCGGTTATGATATTGTGGGAGAACTTGACAAGGTTCTTTGGGAGTTTGATGATGTCATAGGTCTTGACAGACTTAAGGCTATTCATATTAACGATTCAATGAACGAGCTTGGAGCCGCAAAGGACAGACATGCTAAAATCGGTGAAGGAAAGATAGGTTTGGAGGGGTTGAAGGCATTTGCCACCCATCCGAAGCTGGCCGGAAAGCCCTTTATCCTTGAGACACCCAATGATGATGAGGGATACGCAAGAGAGATAGCCCTTATCAGAAGTTGGTTTTGATTCCATAATGATGATGAGGGATTTAAACGAGAGAAAGCCCTTATCATTAGCAGGTTTTGGTTTCATACAGATAAAGAAATCTTGAAATAATAAAAGACACAGTATATAATCTACAAAGTAAGCAGGACAGACAATCGCGGCCAGAAATGGGTGAGGAAAGTCCGGGCTTCGCAGGGCAGGATGCCGGATAACGTCCGGTGGAGGTGACTCTAAGGAAAGTGCAACAGAAATATACCGCCGGGGGCAACCTCGGTAAGGGTGGAATGGTGGTGTAAGAGACCACCGTTTGGCCGGTAACGGTCAAAGCCATGTAAACCCCATCCGAAGCAAGACCAAGCAGAGAGCTATAGGCCGGCCCGGCCTGCTTTCAGGTAGGTCGCTTGATGCGGGCGGTAACGTCCGTACTAGATAGATGATTGTCTAACAACAGAACCCGGCTTATCGTCCTGCTTACATTAAAACGGAGGGAACGGATGAAGAAATATCTTATAATGTCTTTGTGCGTTCTTTTGCTTATCACGGGCTGTAGAAAACATGGCGATTCTTATGAGATTCAACACAAAAAGCCTGAGTATCCCGTATACAGAGTGGAATGCGATGACAGATTCGGAGTCGCATTCGGAATTTGCTATGAAGACAAAGAATATACCGTTACAGCCATGCATGTGACAAAAGGCAATCCGGCTTTGTTCATAGACTCGAAGGGTCATGAGATTGAGGCGGATATTTTTCATGCCCCTCAGATTGAAGCCAAGAAAGATGCCCTTGATTTGGATGGTACAGATGCTTTGAGTGAACTTGATGCGGATGAAAGAGTTGACGGGAGCCTGCAGGGGGATGTAACGAAAGCAGACAACGATGGCTCCATAGGTGCGACTGATAATGGCTCAGTGGATGTTGCCGTGTACGGTAAAACATTTGATGATATTCCTTTTTTTGAGGTGAGTCCTCTTGATTTTGATAAACTCTTTCCCGGGGATGAGTGCTATTGCATTAATGACAAATCAGAGCGCATAAAAGGAAAGATAGAAGATAAAATAGTAGAAATAATTGATATGGGTACCCAGATGACTCTGGCGGATCTTAAGGTGGGAGACGGCTTTTCCGGAGCTCCTGTATTGAATTCAAATGACAAAGTCGTTGGAATGGTGATTGGTTTTAATGACGAGGGGCAATGTGCCATACTTCCCATCTCCATAATAATTGGATACCTTAAGGATTTGTAGATAATTAATGGATCACATAATAACAAGCAACATGAAAGAAGGTAAAAAGATGACCGATATTGATGTAGTATCAGGCTTTTTGGGAGCCGGAAAAACAACACTTATAAAGAAACTTTTAAAGGATGCCCTCTCCGGAACAAAGACAGTTCTTATAGAAAATGAATTCGGTGAAATAGGTATCGACGGAGGCTTTCTGAAAGACTCCGGAATAGAGATAAAGGAGATGAACAGCGGATGTATTTGCTGTTCCCTTGTGGGTGATTTCGGAACCTCTCTTAAGGAGGTTGTGGAGAAATATTCACCTGACAGAATCCTTATAGAGCCCTCGGGTGTGGGTAAGCTTTCCGATGTTTTGAAAGCTGTTGAAAATGTGGCTTCGGATATGAATGTAAGAGTCAACAGTGCGGTTGCTGTTGTTGATGCCACAAAGTGCAAAATGTATATCAAGAATTTCGGTGAATTCTTTGTAAATCAGATTGAATATGCCGGAACCATTATACTTACAAGAACTGATAAGGCTTCCATGGAGAAGATTAATGAATGTGTGAAACTTATAAGAGAGCACAATCAGAAGGCTACCATTATAACCACACATTTGGACAGCTTAGACGGTAAGGATGTATTAAAGACTATTGAGGGCGCTGACAAACTTGAGGATATGCTGGCAGAGATGCTTAAGGAGGAGGATGAGCACCGCCATCATCACCACGATGATGAGGAGTGCGGCTGTCATCACCATGACCACGACGAGCACTGCCATCACGAACATGATGACGACGAGCATTGCCATCACCACGACCATGACGACGAGGAGTGCTGTCATCACCATGACCACGATCATCACCATGATGATGATGAAGAGTGCTGTCACCACCATCACCATGATGACGATGAAGAGTGCTGCCACCATCACGATCACGAGCATCATCACGGTCATGACGAAGAGTGCTGCCACCACCATGATCACGATCATGATCATGACCACGACTGCGGCTGTCATGACCATGACCATCATCACCATCATCATCATGCTGACGAAGTGTTTACAAGCTGGGGAATGGAAACTCCCAACAAATATTCAAGAGAAGATTTGGAGCGTATACTCACAGCGCTTGACTCAGGTGAGTACGGTATGATTTTGAGAGCAAAGGGTATGGTGGAATCTACCGACGGAACATGGATTTACTACGATTATGTACCCGAAGAGCAGGAGATAAGAACCGGTAAGCCCGAAGTAACGGGAAAAATCTGTGTTATCGGCTCCAAGCTTAATGAAGAGAAACTCAAGGAATTGTTTTCGTAAAAAGAGGTAGGAAATGAGACCTGTATATATGATCAACGGCTTTTTGGAAGCCGGAAAAAGTGAATTTATAACATTTACTCTTGCACAGCCTTATTTTAAGATTAAAGGGAAAACCCTTCTTATTCTGTGCGAGGAGGGCGAGGTGGAGTACGATAAGTCTCTTCTTGAAAGCACCCGTACAGAGGTGGAAGTAATAGAAGACATGGAGGACTTTACTCCCGACAATCTTAATGCTCTTGATAAGAAACATAAGCCGGAACGTATAGTAATTGAATGGAACGGCATGTGGAATTATAAGGAGATGAAACTTCCCTGGTATTGGAAGTTGGAGCAGCAGATAACAGTTATCAACGGAGCTACATTTCCCGAGTATTACAATAATATGCGCTCACTTTTGGCAGAACAGATTAAAAAGAGTGAGATGATCATAGTAAACCGTTGCGATAATGTGGAGGATCTGGCGAGTTACAAGAGAAATCTCAAGGCAGTCAATCCCGGCGCAGAGGTAATTTTCGAGAATAAAGACGGAGAGATCAATGAGATATTTGAGGACGACCTTCCCTTTGATCTCAATGCCGACGTGATTGAACTTGATGACAAAGGTTACGGAATCTTTTTCATAGATTCCATGGACAGACCTGAGAGATATAACGGAAAAACAATTTCCTACAAGGCTCAGGTGTTGAAGAACAAGGATTTCGGAGAGGGATTTTTCGTTCCGGGACGTATGGCAATGACCTGCTGTGCGGAGGATATGGCATTTTTAGGCTATGCCTGCAGGTATGATGACAGCGCTTTTTTAAAAGACGGAGAGTGGGTCAATGTGGTTGCCAAGGTTTCTGTGGAATTCAGGGCCGAATACGGACAGGAGGGACCGGTGCTTACCGCTGTTTCGGTTGAGAAAACCCAGGCTCCCAAGAATCCTGTGATAAGTTTTAATTAAAATAAAACCTCTATGAACAGCGAAGCATATTCATTTGTAAACTGGATATTTGTATTCTACTTTTACTGTTTTTTCGGATGGTGTTTTGAGTCTGCCTACGTTTCTGTTAAGGAAAAAAGACCCGTAAACCGAGGCTTTATGCGGGGACCGTTTCTCCCCATATATGGATGGGGCGGAGTTATCATGGTGGTCGCCGCATCACCTTTTCTTGATATGAACATATGCCTTCCCGGAAAGATAGCTCTCGTATTTGTATCGGGAGCTTTTTCCACCACAGTCATGGAATATGTTACGGGAATGCTGATGGAAGATCTTTTCAGGGTGAGATACTGGGATTATTCCAATCGTTTTTTGAATATTAAGGGCTATATCTGCTTAAGATCCACTCTTTGCTGGGGAGGGCTTACGGTGTTTTGTGCCTGCATTCTCCACGTTTATGTTGAGAGGCTAATGTATGCGATACCTGAGAGATGGCTTACGGTTATGGTCTTTGGACTGACGGTGGTAAATATCGGAGATTTCACACTGGCCTTCAGGGCGGCATTGGACATCAAAGATATCCTTATTATGTATGATGAGGCCAAAAACAATATAGCCAGACTTAAGAAGAGGGTTGATGTTGTCATAGCATTTACCAATCAGGGCATTTCCGATGCGGTGGACAAAACCATTAAAAACGGTATGGAAGACTTCGATGAAGCCTATGATAAGATAAATATTTCCCTGGGAAGAGCGAAAAAAAGGATCAGCTCTCTTATGAAAGCCAATCCTACAATGATATCCTCAAGATATTCGGAATCCCTGAAAAAACTTAGGGAACGGGTATTAAAAAAATAAAGGAAAAAACCCGCTTACTCATTATCCTTATTTACATCGTTCTTTTTTACCCCTCTGTCAAAATCGGCGATGCTTCCCTTGCCTGACAGTTTTCCCACCATCCATATGGTAATCCAGCTCATAATGGGAATTACGAGGGTGGCTACAAGGCAAATGCTAAAAAGCTTTCCGCCGGAGCTTTTGTCAACTACGGAGACAATAAAAGTTACGATGTAAAGTGAGACGAGTAATATTACCCCCAAAAGGGCAGCTATACGTTTTGCTTTTGAAGTCTGATTGTCCATTTTATCCTGCTTTCTTTGTGAAAAATTAAGTTTTTCGGTTTGGGGCAAAAGCCCGCATAAAGAAATAATATCAGATTAACAAAGAAAGCGCCACAGTTTATTGCACCTTTAACAGACACTGTTTTTCTTGTTTTTGGGGATGATTTGTTATATACTTACATGTGAGTCTTTTTGGAGACAAAGAGACTTATGAAAAATATTTTTTAAGAGGAATAAGAAAATGACACTTTTGGAAACATGGAGAAATAAAGCATACGATCAGCAGGCACCCAAGGCAAGCCTTGAGAAGCTTTGGAATAATTATTTTGAACTTGAGAAGGGAATCTACGAACAGCTTCTTAGCGATCCCGACACTGTTGTAAAGGGAACCGTTAAAGAACTTGCTGAAAAATACGGCGTATCAATAGAGATAATGACAGGATTCCTTGACGGAATCAATGACAGCCTTAAGGAGCCCAACCCCATTGAGGAGATGGATGAGAATACAGAGGTTAACCTTGGATTCGACAAGGCACTTCTCTACAAGAACATGGTGGCTGCAGAGGCTCACTGGCTCTACAATCTTAAGGAGTGGGAGCCTATCTTCGATGAGGAGACAAGAAAGGCTCTTTACAAAGAGCAGAAAAATCACGCTACCGTTGTAAAGGAAGCAAAGATCTATCCCAACGATCCCTGTCCTTGCGGAAGCGGTAAAAAGTACAAGAAATGTTGCGGTAAACAGTAAAACATTCAGAGGAAGGCTAACATGAAAGAGCTTAAAGACTATGTTTTAAGTATTCCCGATTTTCCCGAACCGGGTATCATCTTCCGCGATGTAACAAGTGTGATAAATGATGCCGAGGGATTAAGACTTGCAGTGGACACCATGCAGGATCTTATTAAGGATCTTGAGATTGACGTGGTTTGCGGAGCGGAATCGAGAGGTTTTATATTCGGAGCGCCTATTGCATATAATCTTAAGAAGCCCTTTTGTCTTATCAGGAAAAAGGGCAAGCTCCCCAGAGAGTGCGTTGAAAAAACTTACAATCTCGAGTACGGTACAGCTACCATCGAGATGCACAAAGACAGCATTAAACCCGGACAGAAGGTTCTCTTGGTGGATGATCTTATCGCCACAGGCGGTACCACAAAAGCCATGATAGAACTGGTTGAGTCTCTTGGAGGCGAGGTTGTGGGTGTTGTTGTATTGATAGAGCTCGCAGGTCTGAATGGCAGGGATGCCATTAAGGGCTATCGCCTGGATTCGGCCATATGTTACGAGGGTAAATAACAAGGATATCTGATGGATTACGAAAACACGAAACTGATTTTTGATGAGCTTGGTTTAACTAAATCACAGGATTTTGTTGCTCCTGAGACTCTGTATCAGGAACTTATTTCGTGTGTCTGTAAATACCATCCCAGTGATGATATATCTATGATTGAGAAGGCTTACAGGATTTCTTCGGCTGCCCACAAGGACCAGCTGAGAAAATCAGGTGAGCCTTATATTGTTCATCCTTTAAATGTTGCCATAATTCTGGCGGAACTTGAGATGGACAAGGAGACTATTGTGGCAGGTCTTCTTCACGATGTGGTAGAGGACACCGTCATGACCGACGACGATCTGAAGAGGGAGTTTGGCGAGGAAGTGGCTTCTCTGGTAGATGGCGTTACCAAACTGGAAAAGATACCTCTTTCAACGGACGCCGCCAAAAACGGTGATGAAAAGCTTAACATGCAGGCCGAGAACTTAAGAAAAATGTTCTTAGCCATGGCCAAGGATATAAGGGTTATCATGATAAAGCTTGCGGACAGGCTTCACAACATGAGGACCTTAAAGTATCAAAAGCCCGAGAGTCAGCAGCGCATAGCGAGAGAGACTCTTGATATATACTGTCCCATTGCCCAGAGACTGGGTATCAGCAAGATTAAGGTGGAGCTTGACGATCTTGCTCTTAAATATTTGGAGCCCGAAGCCTATTACGATCTTGTGGATAAAATCGCTTTAAGGCGAAGCGCGAGAGAACAATATATAACAGGTATTGCCAACGAGGTGCGTAAGCACATAGATGACGCGGGAATACATGCCACGGTAGACGGAAGAGTAAAACATTTTTACAGTATCTATAAGAAGATGAAGAACCAGAATAAAACTCTGGAGCAGATATACGATCTTTTTGCCATAAGAATTATTGTGGATTCCGTTATGGACTGTTATGCGGCACTTGGAGTTATTCACGAATTGTATAAGCCTTTGCCCGGAAGGTTTAAGGATTATATAGCAATGCCCAAGCCCAATATGTACCAGTCCCTTCATACTACCCTTATAGGTGCCAGCGGTCAGCCCTTTGAGGTGCAGATCCGTACCATGGAGATGCATAAGGCGGCTGAGTACGGTATAGCGGCCCACTGGAAATACAAGGATGCCTCAGACGGCAAAAAGGTGGAGACCCAGGAGGAGGAAAAGCTTCTGTGGCTAAGACAGATTCTTGAATGGCAGAGGGATATGTCCGATAACAGAGAGTTCATGAAGCTTTTAAAGAACGATCTGGATCTTTTCCATGACAGCGTTTATTGCTTTACCCCCACGGGTGAGGTTAAAAATCTCCCCACAGGTTCCACACCCATTGATTTCGCCTACAGCATTCACTCAGCGGTAGGAAATAAGATGGTGGGAGCGAGGGTAAACGGGAAGCTTGTCACCATCGATTACGAGATTAAAAACGGGGACAGAGTGGAAATTATCACCAGCCAGAATGCAAAAGGTCCCAGCCGTGACTGGCTCAAGGTGATAAAGAGTACCCAGGCCCGAAATAAGATAAACCAGTGGTTTAAAAACGAAGTTAAAGACGACAACATCGCAAAGGGAAAAGAGCTCTTTTCCTCATATGTTAAGAGCCGTAATGTAAATCTTTCACAGATTGCAAAGCCTGAATATATGGAGACCGTAATGCGTAAGTACGGTTTCAAGGACTGGGATCAGGTGCTTGCGGCCATAGGTCACGGTGCCTTAAAGGAAGGTCAGGTTGTCAACAAACTTCAGGAAATATACGACAGATACAATCAAAAGCCCTTAAGCAACGAGGAGATATTAAATTCCATAAAGGAAGCCAATCAGGCGGCCAGCATGTCCTCCAATCATATTAAGAGTAAGAGCGGCATTGTGGTAAAGGGTATCACCGATCTGTCGGTAAGATTTTCAAAATGCTGTTCTCCCGTACCCGGGGACGAGATTGTGGGATTTGTCACAAGAGGAAGAGGAGTTTCCATACACAGAACGGACTGCGTGAATATCCTTAACCTTCCCGAGGAGGACAGAAACCGTGTGATCGAGGCGGATTGGGAAGCAGGCAGTGAGGAGATCAAAGGCCGTTATATGGCTGAGATCAATATTTATGCTTCCAACAGAAACGGTCTTCTGGCAGATGTTTCACGAACCCTTACGGAGAAGAATATAAGCATTTTAACCTGCAACACCAGAATCAACAGACAGGGCATGGCGACCATGCAGCTTACTTTTGAAATATCGGGAAGGGACGAACTTAATTCCACCATAGAGAGACTTAGAAACATCGAGAGTATAATCGATATTGAAAGAAGCATGAATTAATCGGGAGGTTTAATGAATTCTGTTAAGATAGGGCGTATGGTGCTGGGTATGTGCTCCACCAACTGCTATTTTGTTTACAGGGAAAATTCCAATAAAGTCATAGTTATAGATCCTGCCGATTACGGTGAGGAAATATATGATAAACTCACAGCTAAAGGCTTCGAGGTGACGGCGATTCTTTTGACCCACGGTCATTTCGACCATATATGGGGCGTTAAGGCGCTTAAAGATAAGGTAAACGGCGTAAGTGACGATCCTTCGGTTCAAAAGTCGAAGAATGTGTCGGTGTATGCATGCAGTCACGAGAAGGAGCTTTTAGCCAATGCCAGAATGAATGTTTCCGCAGACGCCGGAAGACCCTACACTTTAAAAGCAGATGTGTGGGTTGAAGACGGGGATGAGCTTTCCTTTAACGAGGGAGAGGAACTTATAAAATGTAAGGTCATCTGGACTCCCGGGCATACCGAAGGGGGCTGTTGTTATTATTTTGAGGAGGCAGGCTTTGTGGTATCGGGAGACACATTGTTTTTCGAATCGGTGGGAAGAACAGATTTTCCCACGGGAAGCATGGGTAAACTGGTATCATCCGTAAAAGAAAAGCTTCTCGTACTCCCTGAGGAAACCAAAATTTATCCCGGACACGGGGATGAGACAAGCGTACAACATGAGAAAGAATACAATCCTTTTTTGTGATTGCTACATAGAAAGGCGTTTTTAAATATATGTTTGCTGTAGATCTTAATCGGGCAAATTACGAATACGATGTAAACTGTCTGGTAAAATCTTTTTATCCCGGTGAGGAGATAACTGTTCTCACACCTTTGACCGGCCGGGAGACCTACAACAGGTTGGTTGAAAATTCATTGATAAAGATTTCAATTTATGATTCACGCGCAGAGATAAGGATACACAGCTCGCTCTGCGCGCCTTCTTGTGTTGAGGTCCCTTGTGTGAACAGCTTCTTTGTTTTTGACCTTAAGGATTGTTGTGATAAGGAGACTTTTAAAAGAGATATTTATCTCACATTGTCAAAGGCGACAGGTAAGACCCTTCCCTGGGGGAATCTTACGGGAATCCGTCCCACAAAGCTTATGTACAATATGCTGTTGGAAGGCTTTGAGGACAGTGAGATAAAGAAAACTCTTCAGGATAAATATTTTATCAGCGATGAAAAATTAAAGCTTGGGCTTGATATAGCAAAGAGGGAGAGAAAACTTCTTTCCGGGATCCATTATAAGGACGGATACAGTCTTTATGTGGGGATTCCCTTTTGCCCCACCACCTGTTTGTATTGCTCCTTCACATCCTTTCCCTTGAGTGTTATGGGAAAATATGCGGACAGGTATATCGATTGCGTTATTAAGGAATTGGACCTTGTAAGTTCAATTATGAAGGGAAAAATACTGG
>JAILPU010000098.1 GCA_024699395.1 Lachnospiraceae bacterium
GGAAAACTCATGGAATCTTCCCTCTCTTATAATCATGTCAAAGGCTAACTTCTCATTGAAAAGCATAAGCCTGTCATTGTCAAAATTCCTTATATTGTCCTTAAGCTCCCCAATCTTGGGAAGTCTTCTGTCCGAAAAAAGAGTATGGGGAAATTTATAATCGGGATAGGGATAATACATATGAATGTCCTTATCCTCATATCCGCACTGATTTGCAATATCTTTAAGTCCCCTGTCGGAAAAGGTTCTTACGGATTTCTGCATGGGATAATCTTCTATCCCGGAAAAGAATGTGGCAAGATGATCCTCTCTGCATCCCGCAAAATATTTTAATCCCAGCTTATTCTCAATGGCTATAACAATCCTTCCCCCGGGAGCAAGATGTTTTTGGAGAATACGGATAAAATCACAGAAGGGATCCTCGGTACCGATATACAGCATTCCATACTCCAAAACCCCTATAAGACAGATGAAATCAAATTTCTCCGTGAGAGTTTTCTCCACATCGCAAAAATTTCCCACCTTGATGGTAAGATTGGAAACATCCTTATGCCTGTAGGCGTTAATAAGACATCTTCTCTTTGAGAGATCGATGCTTACAACCTCCCCCGCCATCTTTGAGAGTGCTCCCGTAATGGCGCCGCAGCCGCTTCCCACCTCAAGAACCTTGTGGGATTTATTTATGGGAAGCCAGGATGCTATATTCTCCCGAAGCTCGGAAAAATGATAAAGTACGGGCCAGCTTAATCTTTCTTCGATTATCTTTTTGTAATCCGAGGGAGAAGATTCTTTTGCGATTTTAAGCATTTCCTCTTCTATATCCCCGTCGGAATAGCTGTCGGTACCGTTATAACAGGAGTAATCCAGCTTTATTTTTCCGATGTATTCAGAATCCATCCCTTAATCCTTCCCCGTTTCCTTGATTTCAATGGCGGAATCCATATCATAGAATCCCACCGTATTCTTGTCGGATACAACAGTTATATTTATCACATCATAAAGCCTGTGATAAACTTTAAAATCATCTTTTTCAAAGCCTGTGCAGCCTAAGGAGATAAGATATTCCCCGCCCTGAAGATTCATTTTTTGGGTAAAGGTTACCTCCACCTCGCTCTTCGCCTCGGCTTTTTTAAGATAGGCTTTTTCTATCATGGTGTTGGTTCCGGTTATCTCCACACCCCTTACGTTTTTGAAGGAGTAAGCAAACACCGGCTCAGGGAGATCTTCCAAAATCTCCACTTTCATTTTGATACTGAACTCGCTACCCTTTAAGATGGTGGTGGTTCTCACATGGTTAGAGTCCTCCACATAATACTCTTTAATATTGGCCTGTCCCGTTCCGTATTCCAAGAGTTCGGGATTGACATTTATGTCATTTTCCTGTGCAGTTTCATCTTCGTTTTTGTCATAAAGCCCCACGAGAACTCTTTTGTAATCATCTATCATCTTCTTGGGGCTTCCCTTACCCAGAAGCTCTCCCTTATTGAGAAGATAAACTCTGTCACAGTATTTGGTAATACTTCCCAAATCGTGACTTACAAATACTATGGTCTTACCCTGATTTTTAAACTCCTCAAATTTGTGGTAACACTTTGCCTGAAAAAAAACATCTCCCACGCTCAAAGCCTCATCCACAATAAGAATCTCGGGATCGATATTTATGGCCACGGCAAAAGCAAGGCGCACAAACATACCGCTGGAATATGTTTTGCAGGGCTGATAAACATACTCGCCTATATCCGCAAATTCCAGTATCTCCGGGAGCCTTTTTTCAATCTCCTCCTCGGTGAAGCCCATCATGGTACCGTTAAGATATATGTTTTCAATGCCATTGTATTCCATGTTAAAACCGGCACCTAATTCCAGCAATGCGGAGATACGTCCGTTTACCGTAACCTCCCCGGCGGTGGGATTTAATACACCGGTGATAATCTTAAGAAGAGTGGATTTTCCCGAACCGTTGGTACCGATTATGCCCACGGTCTCTCCTCTTTTGATTTCCATGTCCACGCCCTTTAAGGCGTAATGAACCTTGTAGGGCTTGTTGGGTCCTTTTATAAGACCAAAGCTGTCCTTAAGCCTGTCCCTTGCCCTGTTATAAAGTTTGTACGTTTTCTCTATGCCTTTAACGCTTATGGCGATATCGTTGTTATCCATTACGAAACCTTCCTACAAAACATCGGCGAAGTGAACCTTAAGTCTCTTAAAGACCACTGCACCAATCACAAAAATAAGAGCGGTCATCACCCAGAAGTACACCGTGGAAAAGAAGTCCTCAAAGAACCATCTGTGACCGTACACCGCATCCCTGTAGCCGTTCACAACGTAAAACATGGGATTGATCTTAAGTATCAGCTTAACCGCAGGATTTTTAATCATATCGATATTCCACATAATGGGAGTCGCCCACACAAGTATCTGGAGCATAATATTGATGATCTGTCCCAGATCCCTGAAAAATACAATGATGGAGCAGGTGGTATAACACAATGCCAGTGTGAAAATAAAGCAGCACCCGCTGTAGTAAAAGATCTGAAGGGTATAAACGCTTGGTTTATATCCGCACAGTAAAGACAATATCAAAAGAAGTAGTATAAAGAACAAATGGGTAAAGCATGCCGCCACAGCTTTTATTATGGGGAGGATGCTTATCTTAAACACCACCTTTTTAACAAGGTAGCTGTATTCCATAAGAGCATTTGTTCCGCTTTGAAGTATCTCATTAAAGAAAAACCAGGGTACCATACCTGCGGTAAGAAACAGCACAAAGGGTGTGGAATCGCCGCTTGATCTTGCGGAATTCAATATCATTCCGAAGACCACATAGTAAAGACCTATGGTAACTATGGGCTGTACAAAAGCCCAGATTATACCCATATAGGAACCGACGTAACGCCTCTTAAAGTCATTTTTGGCAAGTTTCCATATAAGCTTTCTGTTCTGATATAACTCCACGGGAAGCACCGTTATCTTGTCATAGGCAACTGCAAAAAACACAACTCCCACAACAATAACCCCCACGGAAACTATTTTTTTCACCAGCTCCTCTGTGGGGTTCGCAGCCTCATTTACATGAAGAATTACAACAGCGGCGAGAATGATGCCTATAAGAGCCACCACTCCCGTAACCGCTTTTTTTACATCTAACTTTTGATTCTCGATCATTACGGTCTCTTTCCAAAACAGTATTAATTAAGTTCCTTGATGCCGGGCCACTTCTTATCCTTATCGGACATAATAAGTTCCATCCCCTCTTCGATGGGCCAGTCTATACCGATTTCGGGATCGTTGTACATAATGCCCCCCTCATCGTTGGGATGATAAAAGTCGGTGCACTTATAGCAGAATTCCGCATAATCCGAAAGCACCAGAAAACCGTGGGCAAAATTCTTGGGAATAAAAAACTGCTTCTTGTTCTCCTCGCTTAACAAAACTCCGAACCACTTTCCGTAGGTTTCGGAACCCTTTCTCATATCAACGGCAACATCGAAAACCTCACCCTTTATTACTCTCACGAGCTTATCCTGGGGAAATTCCTTCTGGAAATGAAGCCCTCTCAACACACCCTTTACGGAAGCTGACTGATTGTCCTGAACGAACACCTCAGGTATACCTGCTTCTTTAAAATCGTTGTAGTTGTAGGTTTCCATAAAGAACCCTCTCTGATCTTCAAAAACAGTGGGGGTTATCACTTTAAGTCCTTTGATTTCGCATTCGGTAACTGTTATCTTGCCCATCTTTCTTCCTCTTTGTCTATATATAAAATATTCATATCAACATTTCCCTCGATACCGGGAACACTTCCCTTTGACGTGTACTGCCACATCTTATAATATCCCTTGTAAAGAGGTTCTTTTCTGTATTCCGCAAGCCATATAAAATATCTTCCCAGGATATTCATGTCCAGCTTGTCATTGTACCAGCTCCTGCAGGAATAAATTCCGGCTGTATAGCCCGCATTTTCCACTGTCCTTAGGAAGGCGTCGCACACAAAAGTTCTTGTCTCTTTATCAAGGTCGTTTGCTCTGCTTCCTTTTGCGGCGGGTTCTACATCTATAAATACGGGAAGCTCCACCTTCTTATCTTTTATAAGGGATATAACGGCGCTGGCCTCCTCAACCGCTTCCACCTCATTCAAAGCCTGAGTGTAAAAATATACGCCCAGCTTGATTCCGGCTTTGCGGGCATTTTCCATGTTAATGTCAAAGTAAGGGTCCTTTACTATGGTACCTGTTTTGGTACCCCGGTATCCGCATCTTATTATAGCAAAATCAATTCCCGCATCCTTAACAAGATTCCAGTCTATCTCCTTCTGCCACTTCGATACGTCTATACCCATGTAGGAATCCTTCCTGTCCGTAAAAATATCGGTAATCTGGGTATTGTCACCTTCTTCAACAGCTTCCTTTATACAGGTATCCTCCTCGGATGCTGTTATCTCTTCCTCCGTCTTTATAAGACGGGAGATATCCTCAATGGCCACATATTCCACCCGGTCCTTGACCTTACATTTCACAGGCTTTGAGTTAACCGTATACTCATCGTTTTCATCCAGGGTTATCTCATAATCCCCCGCTGTGAGTCCGCCTATGTAGATTTCTCCGTCACAGTCGATGTCCTTGAAATTACCGATTCCCTTGACGGACACCGTAAATTTCTGTCCCGTAATGGTGCGTCCCAGACCGTCGGATACCACAATCCTCAGATCCTTCTCCACACTCATAACACTTATCTGGGCAGTTTTTGCGGCGAGACGAGCCGCCTCATAAACGGGATCCACTTCCTCATCAAAAAAGGTTTCATCATTAAGAAAAGCCTTTGTGTCATCTCCCACTTTTCCTTCAAGAACTTTTTGAGCGGATGTGCTCGAAACCTCTGTATCATCGGGTTTGTCCGGTTTTTCAGTACTGACAACCTTGTCATAATTGAAATATACAACCAAACCGACCACTAAAAATATCATAAGGAGCGAGGCTATCGCCACCCTCCTTATCAATTTAAAGTCCATTCGCCACCTCAATAAGATATTTGCCGTAATCCGTCTTCATTAAAGGTTCGGCAAGCTTTATGAGCTGTTCTTTGTCAATAAAGCCTCTCTTGTATGCTATCTCTTCGATACAGGATACATAGAGACCCTGTCTTTTCTGAAAGGCCGATACGAAATCGGCGGCATCCAGAAGGGCATCATGATTACCCGTATCAAGCCATGCAAAACCTCTTCCCAAGGTTTCCACATGGAGAAGACCGCGCTCCAAATACTCATTGTTAACGCTTGTAATCTCTATCTCTCCACGCTTTGAAGGCTTAACATTCTTAGCAATCTCAACCACATTATTATCGTAAAAATAAAGTCCGGGAACGGCATAATTGCTCTTGGGTTTCTCGGGTTTTTCCTCTATGGAAACAGCAATGCCCTCCTCGTTGAATTCCACAACGCCGTACTCTCTGGGATCCTTAACGTAGTATCCGAAGATGGTTGCTCCCTCTTCGTTTTCGGTTCTCTCCTTAACACGTTTTAAGACGCTGGAAAAACTTTGTCCGTAGAAAATATTGTCTCCCAGAATCAAAGCAACGGAATCGGAACCGATGAATTTTTCACCTATTATGAAAGCATCCGCAAGCCCTCTGGGTGTCTCCTGTATCTCGTAGGAAAACTTCATTCCCAGATCTTCTCCCGATCCGAAAAGCTGCTTAAAGGCAGGAAGATCTCTGGGAGTGGATATGATCAACACTTCTCTTATACCTGCCAGCATAAGAATGGACAGGGGATAATAAATCATAGGTTTGTCGTACACAGGCATAATCTGCTTGGATACGGCTTTTGTAAGGGGGTAAAGTCTTGTTCCGGAGCCCCCTGCAAGGATAATTCCCTTCATTTCAAAACGCCTCCGTCAAAATATTAAACACAACAGTCCGCCATGGATTAGCGGACGTTCAAATAACCGTCTCAGTTTAAATATTAAGCACAACAGTCCGCCATGGATTAGCGGACGTTCAAATAAACGTCTCAGTTTAAATATTAAGCACAGCAGTCCGCCATGGCAGGCGGACAATCATGCAAACACCTTAGAAAATATTAATTCATATGATACATACTCTCGTAGTATTTCTGGTAGTCCTTGTTGATAACGTTCTTCATCCATTCCTCGTTCTCAAAGAACCAGGCGATGGTCTTCTTAATTCCGTCCTTGAAACATGTGGAAGGCTCCCAGCCCACTGCTTCCTTTATCTTGTCGGGGCAGATTGCATATCTTCTGTCGTGGCCTTTTCTGTCCTCAACATAGGTGATTAGGTCTGTATTGACATGAGCCTTTCTGGGGTCGCTGTCGGGAAGCATCTCCTGAAGAGTCTCAATGATTATATTTACAATCTCAATGTTCTGCTTCTCATTGTGTCCGCCCACATTGTAGGTCTCGAAGAGTTTGCCCTTCTCCATTACCATATCGATGGCCTTTGCGTGATCCTCAACATAAAGCCAATCTCTTACGTTCTTGCCGTCTCCGTAAACAGGAAGCTTCTTGCCGCTCAATGCATTGTTGATAATAAGGGGAATAAGCTTCTCGGGGAACTGGTAAGGTCCGTAGTTATTGGAACAGTTTGTAATGTTGGCAGGGAACTTATATGTGTCCATATATGCCTTTACCAGCATATCCGAGCCTGCCTTACTTGCGGAATAAGGACTGTGGGGCGAGTAAGGTGTGGTCTCGTAGAAAAATGAAGTCTTGTCCTCGGGAAGAGAACCGTATACCTCATCGGTGGAAACGTGAAGGAACTTCTTTCCCTCCTTGAAGGAACCGTCGGGAAGCTCCCAGCTCTTTTTGGCACAGTTAAGCATAACTGCAGTTCCTATTACGTTTGTCTGTACAAAAACCTCAGGATTCTTAATACTTCTGTCCACATGGCTCTCAGCTGCAAAATGAACTACTCTGTCTATATCGTTTTCCTCGAAAATCTTTCCGATGGCTTCGGAATCACAGATGTCTGCCTTTATGAAGGTGTAATTATCCCTCTTTTCCACATCCTTGAGATTTTCAAGATTACCCGCATATGTAAGTACGTCAACGTTGATTATCCTGATATCGTTGTCATACTTATTGAACATGTAATGGATAAAATTGGAACCGATAAATCCGGCACCGCCTGTTACTAAATATGTACGCATTTTCTTCCTTTCACCGGCTTAATAACCGAGATAACTTATATTAAGATCAACATCTCCCGAAATACCGCTGATCTTTCCTTTACTCTTGTACTGCCACAGATCGTATCTGCCCTTATAGGTGGGATTGGTGGCATATTGAGCCAGCCAGATCTTGTAGCCTGTAAGATCACTCACATTTATCTTGGTCTCAAGCCAGGATTTGTTGGAGTAAACACCGGCTGTGTAGCCTGCATTTTTAATGGTCTCGCAGAAAGCTTTGCACACCGTTGTTCTGGTGGTTTTGTCTATCTTGTCTCCACGTCCGCCGGAACCTTCCACGTCGATGAATACAGGGTAGGATATCTTGTATTTGGAAATGGTGCTTATAACAGCACTGACCTCTTCTACGGCTTCAATCTGATCCACAGCCTGGCTGAAGAAGTATACTCCCACCTTGATGCCGTTTGCTGCAGCGTTCTTGGCATTATACGCAAACTTGGGATCCACGATAAGGGCACCGGTGCTGGAACCTCTGTATCCGCATCTGATAATGGCATAGCTGATACCGGAATTCTTAACAGCAGCCCAGTCGATATTGCCGTTCCACTTAGATACGTCAATACCCATGGAACCTGTGGAAACACTCAGTGCTCCGTCTGAAGCAAAATTATACTTGGCTCCCTGGATTATCTGCTCTCCGGTAACTTTCTTACCGGTAGAGTCAAAGTAATAGACTTTTCCGTCAAGGGTCTGCCATCCTGTGTATTTGATTTCGCCCTGCTTGTAGAAAGCAGAAGCGGTATAGTAATCGGCATAAACCGCAGGTCTGTAATTACCGTTATCAAGTACAAATACCTGATTGCCCTCTCTGTCTGTAAGAACAGTGCTCTTATCGGAATAGGGATGACTCTTAACGGTAACGGTGATTGTCCTTGTAAGAGGAGCAAGACCGGGAACATTATAAGAAACCGTGATATATGCAGTTCTTGTGAAGTTGGGTGCACCATCTGCTGCAGGAACTCCGTTTATGGTAA
>JAILPU010000138.1 GCA_024699395.1 Lachnospiraceae bacterium
TGTCCGCTGTTACAACCCCGAGAGTTTTAATATAACGTGGTATGGGCTTTTTGTACATTTCATCGAACATCCCCATCTCGGAGAGTTCCTTTTTAAGCTTTTCAAATTCTTCGTAAAGCTTGCCCTCTCCTTCAGCTTCGATGGATGCAGCGTAAAGCTGATAGGTGCCGTTTTTTTCATATACACCCATACGCCCCGTGACCACCACCATGGCCCCGTCCGTCAAGCGAAAAGAAAGACCCGATCGGTTCGATGCAAACATTACGCAGTTCACTGAGCCAAGAGGATCCTTCAAGGTGAAATAGATATGTCCCGTGGAATGATACTTGCAATTGCTTATCTCGCCCTTTACAGACAATGATTGCAAAAAATAATCCTGCACAAACATATTCTTGATATATGAATTTAACTGTCCGACAGTGTAAATATTCCGTTTTTTAATCATCTGTTTTCACAAGTTTGGCCAGGACGCCGTTAACAAAGCTTCCCGAATTGGCCTGACCATACTTCTTGGCTATCTCCACTGCCTCATCGATGGCGATACCCGGTGCAATATCATCGTCAAACAATATTTCATATACGGCTATTCTCAAAACAGCAAGTTCAACCTTGCCAATCCTTGAAATGGTCCAGCCTGTGACCTTATCCTCTATAGTCTCATCAATCTTTGAAAGATTGGATACTATCGCTTCGTACCTTGCTCTGATGAAATCAGAATCATTTTCATTGAACTGTAAATCGTTATAGTCAAAAAACAGTTTCACCTGCTCTTCCATATCTTCCATGGATACGAATTCCACGCGGAAAAGCAGTTGAAAAACCTGTTCTCTCAAATCATGTCTTGTCATTAATCAATCCCATCTCCGATGTTAAGCCATATTTACACCGGCAATACGGATATTTACATCCGTACAGTTAAGCCCTGTCATATTCTCAACAGCCAGCTTTATCTTGTCCTGAGCCTTCTTACAGGTAGCGGGAATGCTGTATCCGTAATCCATTACAAGGGCTATGTCAACTTTGACATTCTCACCTACCACATCAACTCTCGCACATTTTGAAACGCTTCTCTGCTTCTTGCTGATAAGAGAACCGGATATATTGCCTGCAAGGGAATTGACGCCCTCAACCTCAACTGCCGCAAGAGCAGCTATGGTAGCCACAACATCATCGGCAATCTGTACCACGCCCATATCCTCTTTTCCTTCAAGATTCAGTGTTATTTTATCTGTAGTCTTATCCATAATCGTAATCCTCTCAGGAACATATTAACCTTTTGTTTAAAGCACGGTTCTTTGCGTTTGATTATACCATACTTTTCAGTCGTTTTCTATAAAAATGTTTGAATATTCATAAATATTCAACACATTTTCTTCCCGATGTTTTCGTAACTGATTTATACCAAAAATCCTTCGGCCAACTCTCATAAATCCGGCACTTTCCGTATACTTTATACTTTGGAAGCAACCAAAAAACGTTTTTACAGACATATCCCGCATTTTTCACTCCAAAGAATGCTTCTACTTACGCCATCATCATATCTTTGCAAAAAACTAGTTCTTACTGAATTCTGCCAGCTCCAGGCCGGGGTTTCTGTCAAGAGTCATTCCCACGCTCCAGGAATTAACAAAGAGAAGCAAAGGATTACCCTTCATATCCGTAACCTTCTTCATATCGGACGTACCGGTAAGTTTAGCAACATCCACCTCGTTTTTGTTGGCGATCCATCTGATGTGCTCATAAGGAAGATTCTCAAGGATTATATCCACGTTGTATTCATTTTCCAATCTGAATTTAAGCACGTCAAACTGAAGAACACCCACAACGCCCACGATAATCTCCTCAAGTCCGGAATTAAACTCCCTGAATATCTGGATGGCACCCTCTTGCGCTATCTGCTCGATACCCTTTACGAACTGTTTTCTCTTCATGGTATCAAGCTGTCTCACCCTCGCAAAATGCTCCGGCGCGAAGGTGGGAATTCCCTCGTATTTACAGCTTGTTTTGGGAGCGCACACCGTATCTCCTATGGAAAAGATTCCGGGATCGAAAACACCGATTATATCCCCGGCGTAGGCTTTGGAAAGAATTTTTCTCTCATCCGCCATAATCTGCTGGGGCTGTGAAAGTCTCATGGTCCTGTTTCCCTGAACATGATACACTTCTTTGTCTGCATCAAACTCCCCGGAACAGATTCTCATAAATGCAATTCTGTCCCTGTGAGCTTTATTCATATTGGCCTGAATCTTAAATACAAAAGCACTGAAATCATTGGATACGGGATCCACCAATTCTCCTTCCGACATTCTGGCTAAAGGCGCTGTTGTCATTTTAAGGAAATGTTTTAAAAATATCTCTACACCGAAATTGGTAAGGGCAGAACCGAAGCACACCGGAGTAAGATCTCCGCTTCTTACCTCATCAAGGGAAAAATCAGCTCCCGCTCCGTCCAAAAGTTCCAGCTCCTCGGTAAGCTTTTCATAAGCCTCCTCGCCGATAACTTCTACAAGTTTATCCTTATCATCAACGGGAATACTTACACTGGTACCCTCTTTTGTTCCCTTTTCCGTATCGGAATAACAGATTACGCATTTTGATTCCCTGTCATATACTCCTTTAAAATTTTTACCGGAGCCTATGGGCCAGTTCACGGGGCATGTGGCAATTCCCAGTTCCTTCTCAATCTCATCAAGAAGATCAAAGGTGTCATTGGCATCTCTGTCCAGCTTGTTGATAAAGGTGAAAATAGGGATTTTTCTCATGACACAGACCTTAAAAAGTTTTCTTGTCTGTGCCTCAACACCCTTTGATGCGTCTATTACCATGACCGCGGAATCCGCAGCCATAAGGGTTCTGTATGTATCCTCCGAGAAATCCTGGTGTCCCGGGGTATCAAGAATATTTATGCAAAAATCATCATATTCAAACTGAAGGACTGAACTGGTAACGGAAATACCTCTTTCCTTCTCTATCTGCATCCAGTCGGAAACCGCATGCCTTGCCGTTGCTTTCCCCTTAACGCTTCCCGCCAGATTAATGGCACCTCCGTAAAGAAGGAATTTCTCGGTAAGTGTGGTCTTACCGGCATCGGGGTGGGAAATGATCGCAAATGTCCTGCGTCTGTTTATTTCTTCTGCCAAAGAACGCATTTTTTAAAACCTCCAAATTCAACTAAAACTATTGCACTCGACTTAATATTCTACCATAACGCCCACGCCCAAAGCAAAGCTTTTTGTATACTTTTAAGACCTTTTGTGCTATAATTCCTTTCGTGCTATAATTCCTTTTGAATTTTTTATCCCAAAAACAGACAGAGGTATTTGATAATGAATATTATCATCGTTGGATGCGGAAAGGTCGGATATACTCTGGCCGAGCAGCTTAACAATGAAGATCATAACGTTGTTGTGGTAGACATCAAAGAAGACCGTGTCAAAAGCGTTACCAATGAGCTTGACACCATGGGAGTCA